>NZ_JBZEEQ010000013.1:0-141427 GCF_058310155.1 Chryseobacterium sp. DT-167
GAATCTCTACAAAGATTTTAACCTTCAACCATTTAGATTCCTCCGGAAATCACAGATTCGACGTAGTCAATGACAAACACTCTGCTTAAATCAATGACAAACATTCTTCTTAATAGTTTTTAAATTATTGATATTTTGAGAAATTTTCATTAGTTGAAAGACTTTTGTCTTTTTATCAACAGCACGTTTGTCATTCCGCAGGAAGCTCTACAAAGACTGTAAATTTCAAACGTTTAGATTCCTCCGGAAATCAAAGATTCGCCATAGTCAATGACAAAACCTCTGATTAAAAGCCAAAAAGCCCTGTCAAGATTTAAAACTTTGACAAGGCTAATTAAGGTTAATCAAGGATTAAAAATTATCAATTAAGCTTCAATACCGTCACATGATTATTTATTGGCACATTGGTGTAATCAGAAGCCTGCAAATAGTATGTAGGACTAGGATTAAGCGTTCCAACCAGACCAAGCGCATAAAAAGATATAAAACCATCACTTGGCATATCTACAAGGAAAGAAGTGTTCAGCATCTCCCCATAATAAGTAGTGTACAGACTGGTACCATCATTTCTCTTGACTTCAAAAATACAATACTCACCCGCAGAAAGATCATGGGTAATAAATACCATATACTTACCTGCCTGTAGATTCAGGTTGCCGCTGCTTGCAGATACACCGGCTCCTATATCATTAGAGATAATGCTCCCTGCAAGATTTTCTTTGGATGCTGTTGCGCCAACAACTGACGTATTCGCAATGTTTTGGGTTCCACTAAAATGTACTACCGCTGTTTTATTGCCCATGCTCAATGCCTGCCAAGTTCCCACACCGTTGGCATCTGAAGTCAATACTCTTCCTGCTTGTTGTGTACCGTCTTCTATACGGATGGCTCCGGCTGTTGGATTTGTTACGTGTAATTTGTTTGTTGGTGCAGTTGTCCCGATTCCTACACTACCTTCCGGGGCAATGTATAGTCTAGGACTTGCGCCACTGGCTCCGGCTGTATAAAATATAAGATCACTTCGGTAGTTACTGCCATCTCCTCTGTAGACTGACTTGATAGCCGAATTATTGGAACTATTTGTAAAACTACCATTTGCATAATAGTGGAAATTATAATTACCAACCGTGGTTCCCGTAGTAGGTGCAATAGGCGCAGCCTTGGTGCCACGTGCAAAAAAGGAAGATATTTGAGCTCCATTAGTTCCGGTACCATTATCAAACTCAAATAATCCTATGCCACTATTAGCCACGCTCCCTGTTGGGGTTTCTCTTACTATTTCCAAAGGTCTTCCCGGCGTATTTGTCCCGATTCCCACATATCCTTTAAAATAACTTGGAATATTGGCATCGTTGTAGAATGCCCAAGCGTTTGTAGCTCCTAACGATGCATCAGAATTAAGACGATAACCATAAAAATTATTGATGGTTCCCGTAGTTAATTGTCCTTTTTCAATGTTGTATCCATAAAAATTATCCAAAGTGGAGCCGGTACGTATATCACTAATTACAGAAACTCCTTTTGCTAATGGCTGAGTAGTGTTTACTAAACTTATTTGATTTTGAAGGGCGGTTAAATTGGAAATTGTACCCGTACCGTTCGCCAGCATAACATTTTGTATACCGAAAGCGTTAATGTGAGCTCCAGCACCACTTACTTCACTTCTTTGTGCTATACCGTAACTAACATCAACATTCCCGGCACCAGCATTTCTGTATATGAATGAACCAGCAGCAGGATTTCCAGCATTATTGTAATTAGCAGTAGATGTAGGTAAAATATCCAAAAAAGCACTTATAGCTCGTTGAGATGTTGTAATACTACCTGTTTGATTTAAATTGAGAAAGGATTTAAAAGAAGTTTTGGCATCTGTAGTTGCCGTATCCACCACGTGAAGTTTTGCTGTTGGCGTAGTTGTTCCAACCCCAACATTACCCATTTGGTAAATATTCTGTGTATTGGCAGTAGCTCCTGCATTGGTAGCCTCATCATACCAAGGTTCTGTACCGGCAACCGCTCCGCTGTTAAATTTTTGCCAGATGGCTCCATCAAAATAATAGTAACCTTCTGCTGTGATGTTGATTGTTTTGGTGGCAGCCACTCCTGCATCTGCGCTTGCGCTGGTCGCATACACAATCGCTCCTTTCTGCGCTGCAAGATACTGAGCATCTTTCCCCTTGATCTGGTCGCCCGTCAGTCTTGGTGCTATGATTCCTTCCGGCTTGCTGCCGTCTGTGGTTTTTGCAGTAACATCCAGGGTTGCCTGTGGAGATTCGTTATTGATGCCCACTTGTGCCATTGCCATTGCTGCTGCCAAAAATGCAGCCGTAACTAAAATTTTTTTCATTTTTGAATTTTTTTAATTGTTAAATATTTTATTGTTTATTAATGATCAGTTCGAATAAAATTCTGAAACAATTTGTATTGAGAAACTTCCTACAAATTCTTCTCAGTACGCTGTACTACCCAAGGTGACGGCGCTTTTACAATGATTTGTACATATTTGACGTTGTTAAGTCCATTTTTGAGGTTCATCATATCAAATTTGAGGTCTGCAACGTCAATTTTGGGGTTGTACCACCTCATTTTTGAGGTTCCTGACGTCAAATTTGAGGCTTGCAACCTCATCTTTGAGATTCGTAACTTGAAAAATGGGGTCATCCAACGTCAATGTCGGACTTAGAGACCCCATTGCAAGAACACAAAAGACCTCTCCCCTGCTGTAAGTGCAGAGAGAAGGTCTTTTATAATCAATGGTCTGAGATTAATTACGGTTTGATGTGTCATCATTATGGTTTTCGGACAATTACAAATTTCAATTGTGTTTTCAGAATCTTTTTTCACGTAACAAAGAGAAAAAACTAAATGCACATTAGCAATCTACAGGCATATATAAACCCGAATTTTATCTATATAATTCAGAATTGCATAGGTATACTCTCTGGTGTTAAAACTCATTTCTGACTTTTCCGTAATATTTCCTGATGACTATATCTTTCACGGCATTATCTTCAAAAAACAGATATAATACGGTCTTCCTGCCCAGCCAGCTGACGTGGAGAGTGTACGTCCAGACCATTGCCGGATAGTAATTAAAATCCTGACCCATCTCTGCCAGGATCTCCTGCTTACTTTTTCCTTTCAAATACTGTAATTTATTCTTTGTCATGCCTTATATTTTTGAATTTCAATAAAGCATCATCGATTCTTAAGCTTTCTGAAATCGCCCTCGAAAAATGCTACAAATGCACCACTGTTACAATGACTGTACACACAGAATCCTGTAATTAACCTACATAATTCCGAATTATGTAGATGTATTTTCTACCGAAGGTATCTGGTGAGAGGTTGGTATCCTATTTAAAATCAATACTTTAAAAAATTAAAAAATATGATTAATTGATTGTAAATATTTCTGGAAATGCATTTTTTTTATGCTAATGTACTATCTTCGTAATACGATGAAAACACAAGTACTCTTTTCCTTTGCATTTTCGCTTATCTGTTCTGTATTTTTTGCACAGACTACAGAGATGCCCCAACCCTACAAAACAAAGCTTGAACATTATCAGGAAGGAATAAAAAGCCACCCTGAAGAAATGAAGAAAAAACTGTTTGCTTTGATCGACGAAGCAGAAAAAAAAGAACTTCACCTTGTGAGCATCCGTGCTTATGAATGTCTTGCCTATCATTATGCTACCAGAGGAGATCATCAGAATACCCTCAAGAATGCTCAGGCTGCTGTGGATATTGCAGAAAAATACGATTATCCGGCAGAGGCAGCCATGATGTACGGCACCATCGGACAGCAATATGCAAGAATCGGGATGGATGATCTTGCCAAGGAATATATACAAAAAGGCATCGATCTGATAAAAGTACCAAAAAATGATAACGAGAAGCATCATCTTGGAAATCTCTTCAGCTATCGTCTGTTTACCAAAGAAACCAGTAAAGACAGCAGCCGTATTTACCTGAAATATGCAAAAATGGCTCTTGCCTCTTATCTGACGATACACAATAAAGAGCTTCGTGAGAAAACAATCGTCTTGGGATACGGAAATGTGGGAATGTGCTATACTGAACTGAAACAGTATGATTCTGCGATTGCAGCACTTGATAAAGTACTGGCAATCAACAAAGGAAAAAACGCATATATATCTGGTAATGCCTATCTGCAAAAGGGTATGCTTTTTCTGGAAAAGAAACAACATGATTCTGCAGAAACCAATCTGAAAAAATCTGAAAAGAATTTCTCCGGAAAAGGATTTCTGAATGAAGAGAAAGAACTCTACGCCCAGTTTATAAAACTTTACGAAAAAAATGGCGATCAGAATAAGCTGAAAGAATATAAATCTGCTTATCTGGAGCTGGAAAACAAAGATCAGAAATCAAAACTCGGCACCGCTACCGAATTATTAAAAAACGAAAACAAAGAGAAAAAATCAATTACATCTTATTTCTATAAAGCAGTTATCGGGCTTGGTCTTGTAATACTTTCCCTGCTTATCATTTTAAGCTTTCAAAGGAAAAAACATATCCGTGAGAAGGCAGCTTTTGAGGCATTCCGAAAAAACAGAATTTCCGAAGAAATATATACTCAGAAAGCACAGCCCGAAGTAAGCACTGAAGAACAAAAAGACGATTCTCTAAGTGAGGAAACAGAAATAAAACTGCTAAAAGGGCTGGAAAAGTTTGAAAAAACATACGGCTACAACGAAAAAGGAATTACACTTGGAAAAATTGCAGTACAGCTCAAAACCAATGTAAAATATCTCTCAAACGTCATTAAAAAACATAAGGCCGATAATTTCAGCAATTATATTAATACGCTTCGCATCAATTATATTGTGAATAAACTGGAGAATCATCCGGAATATCGAAAGTACAAAGTCAGTTATTTGGCTGAAGAAGCCGGCTTTTCATCGGCAAATGCTTTATCAAAAGTATTTAAAGACAGTACAGGTATTTCGCCCTCATCATACATTAATTTGCTGGATAAAGAAGATTAGAGTAATACCCGTAAGAAGCATGTTTGTCATTCCGGAGGAATCTCAACGGTTGAAAGTTAAAATCTTTGCAGAGATTCCTGCGGAAATCAAAGATTCGACGTAGTGAATGACAAACATGCTGTTGATAAAAAGAATAAGAGACTACTGCATAATTGGCAAATGTGTACTTACTGCAATTCTGTTCCATGCATTGATGGTTACAATAGCCATGATAATTTCTGCAATCTGCTTTTCATCGAAGATCTGTTTCGCTTTATAGTACGTTTCTTCGGTTAACCCTTTCTGGCTGATCAAAGTAATTTCTTCTGTCATTGCCAAAAGTATCTGTTCGTCTTCTGTATACAGTTCTGAAGCTTCTCTCCATGCATTCAGAAGATAAATTCTTTGTGGAGTTTCGCCATATTTCATCGCATCTTTTGTGTGCATATCCAGGCAAAAAGCACATCCGTTGATTTGTGAAGCTCTGATTTTGATCAGCTCTTTCTGAAGGTGATTTAAAGAAACCGTTTGAAGATAGCCTTCAAGTCCCATCATTGCTTTATATGCTGCCGAATCTGTAGCTGCAATGTTTACTCTTGTACTCATAATGTTTTGTTTAATATTATGATACAAAGATCTTCTTTTAAGACCTGAAAAATCTTAAACTGGTTTAAGAACGTAATTTTGCTCTGATTTCACTGAGATATTCCGGGGTAAAGCCTAAAAATGAAGCGATCAGATATTGCGGAATTCTCTGAATAAACCACGGATAAAGTGTACTGAAATGTACATACAACTCTTCCCTCGTCATCTCATACAAATAACGGATTCTTCTTTCTGCTGCAGCATAAGATCTCTGGTAGATCATTCTGAAATACCGTTCCATTACAGGATGCTTATTCAGTAATTCTTCCTGAGTCTGCAAATCAATGGTTAAAACCGTAGATTTTTCTACAGACTGAATGTTGAAATTTGATTTGATCTGTCTTTCGTAAGCGAAAGTATCGGTAATCCACCAGTTTTCGATGGCAAACTCTGTGGTTTGTTCGATCCCTTTTTCGTTAATAAAAAATTTCCTCAGACATCCATTCAGAACAAAATACATCGATTTGCAGACCTCCCCATCCTGCATCAGATTCTCTTTCTTCTTCACATCTTTTACCTGAAAATAAGAAAATACAGATGTGTATTCTTCATCAGTTAAGGTAATGAATTTATCTAAATGCGCCTTAAAAGTTTCCATTTTCGAAATTAAGTAATCAAACTTAACTTTATTTTTTTAGTTTTACAATGATAAAACATTAAATCATGGAAATCGTTGCAAAAATTTTGATCGCACTCGTCGCACTAGAACACCTCTACATTCTCTGGATGGAAATGTTTGCGTGGGAAACCAAAGGAAAGGAAGTTTTCAAAGCCGCTTTACCTCCCGAAATGTTTAAACCGACAAAAGGTTTAGCCGCCAATCAGGGTTTGTATAATGGTTTTCTCGCAGCAGGATTGATCTGGTCATTCCTGATTAAAGATCCGGAATGGCAAAAAAATGTTGCTTTATTTTTTCTGAGCTGCGTAGCAATTGCAGGAATTTATGGTGGAGTTTCTGCGACGAAAAGAATATTTTTCGTTCAGGCGTCACCTGCAATTTTGGGGATTGTGGCGGTACTTTTGAAGTAAAATTTGCCCGCAGATTTTCACAGATCTTTTTTTCTCGCAGATTGAGCTTATTTAGCAGATTATTAAAGTGGAAAAAAAATCTGCGTAATTTCCAAAATCAGCGAGAGATAATTCTTAAGATTTTAAGATCTGTGCAAATCTGTAAGAATAAAAATTAAAGCTTTAAAATTTCATCCAACTTCTCCTTCATTTTTTCAGGTTTAAATTCTCCTTCATGATAATAAACCAACTTCTGATTTTTATCTAAAATAATCCACAAAGGATAAACAGGCTGGTTTTTATTTTTCGATAATGCCAAAGCCAACTCATGAATTCCGGAATTTCCGTTAGGTAAATAATTGAATTCCTTTCCCTGAAAATTGATTTTTTCTTTCGTTTTTTCCGCTTCAAAATTAATGAGATAAAAATTTTCTTCGATCATTTTATTTAAATCTTTATCTTTTTTAAGTTGAAAAGATTCTATTTTACAAACCGAACACCAATCGGTATACAAATGAATGATAATTGGTTTTTGATTTTGTTTCTGTAATTTCTCAATGCCCGAAAAAGTGCCTGTTTTTATCTGAGAAAGACAAAAACAAGGCACTAAAAATAACATTAAATAAAAAACTGTTTTTTTCATTTCAAATTATATTTTAAACCAAGAAAACCCCTGATTCTCTGCATGGGAGCATAACCGTAAGTGGTATCAAAAGTATAATGATTGGGATTATTGATCGGGTCATTCACATTTTTATCAAACGGATCAAAAGGTCGCATCAAAGGATCATTCGGAGTGAAATTGAATAAATTTTTAATTCCGCAATACACTTCAAATCCGGATTTGAAACTTTTGGAAACCTGAATATTTGCCAACGAATAAAACGGTGAATATTCCGGTCGGTAGTCGTTCGGCAAAACAGGCAATCGCATCGGTCCGTAAAACTGTCCTGTAAAATCTATCGTTAAATTGCTCGGAAATTTATACGTCAAACTATACGTTCCGCTCCATTTCGGGGCATGAAGCTGCTGAACTTTTTCATTTTCGCCGTCAAATTTCTGATAAACATCCAGGTAAGTTACCCCCAAATTTAAACTTAAAGGAAAACTGAAACTGTAATCAAGATTCAAAGACAAGCCCCGTGAAACACCATACCCTTGCAGATTATCATAAATAATTTTATCTGGTTCAGAATCAAAATCACCCACAATTTTATTGCTGAAATAAGTATAGAATGCAGAAGCATCAAGATTGATCATTCTTCCACCCACCGGAATTTTCCACATATAATTTAAATTTCCGTTGACAGATCTTTCAGGTTTTAAATCTGATTTTATGACCACTTCACGAGAACCCGTCAAAGCGGCATGATCTTCCGTAAATAAATTCACAACACGGAAACCCGTCCCGAAATTCAACCTTAAAGTATGATAAGGATTCGGAGAAAACTTCCAGGCAAATCTCGGAGAATGCACAGAATGATGAATTTTATCGTAATCAAATCTGTAGCCCAGCAACAGCGTATGTTTTTCATTGATCTCCCACTGATCCTGAATAAATGCCCCGAAAATAGGTGATTTCATCGGCTCATTGGTAAATCCGTCTGCTGATGAAGTTCCGGGAGTGTTGTCATCATAAAATGTTTTTTTGAAAGTCGCCCCCAAAATCAAATCATGATTTCCCAGTTTCTTATCCCAATAGGTTTGCGCAAAAGCTACTTTTTGGGTCGCCGTAAAAGGATTGCTTCCATAAAATGAATTCTGGTCGTGAAAATTGTAAGAAAACTGAGTGATGATATTTTCTTTCATCGGCCATTGATACACTCCAAAAGCTTCTACTCTGTTGGTGTAGATGCTTTCTCCATAGACTTCATTGCTTCCACGATACGATTTATTCCACTGCATTTCTCCACCAAAACGGTCTTCGTATAAATACCTTAATGCAAAACTTCCCAATCGGTTTTCTTTTCTCTGAAAATTCCATTTATTGAAAACGGAAATTCTGTTTTGAAGGGCTGCATCGGTGAAATTGTCTTTATTCTGATCTATTTTTTCATTAAAATTAAAATAATTCAGACTCAAAATTGACGCAACATTTTTTCCGAAATTAAATTTTGTTGAAAGATCGAAGTTACTTTCACTCCATGTTGTTGTCATGAGATCAATGCTTAATTTCGGAGCCGTTAAAGCGTTTTTTGTGATAATATTGATCACTCCGCCCATCGCTTCAGAACCATAAAGTGACGAAGCGGGACCTTTCACCACCTCAATTCTGTCAATCAGACTGTTGGGAATTCCGCTTAAACCATAAACTGTTGAGAGCGAACTTACAATCGGCATTCCGTCTATTAAAATCATGGTGTAAGGTCCTTCCAGACCATTGATGTGAATATCTCCCGTATTACAGACCGAACAATTCAGCTGGGGCTTTACTCCGTTCACCATTGCAATCGCCTCAAAAACATTCGGAGTCGGGTTTTTCTGGAAAAACTTCTGGCTGTAAATTTCAACAGCGACCGGACTTTTTGATTTGCTCATCGGTTTTATTGTTCCGGTAATGACAACATCATCAATCAATTTTGTTTTGATTTCTTTTTTCTCCGGAATTTTAACTGAATCCATCTTTTTAAACTGATTTAAATCTAAACTGTCCGTTTCCTGAGAGAAACAGTAAGATGATAAAAAGACTACAGAAAATAATATTCGCCTCATGAAATTAAAATTGTTAGACAAAACTAACAATTAATTTTAGAATGACAAAACTTAAATAAAATTTGTTTTTAATTTCAATTCATTAAAAAATATTAAATTTGAGATTCCACATATAAAGTAAAATGAGATATCATCAATCGGGAAATATCCCACCAAAAAGGCATACGATTTTCAAATCTCCGGAAGACAAATTCTATTATGAGCAACTTTTCGGTACAGAAGGTTTTCATGGAATTTCTTCTTTGCTCTACCACATTCATCGTCCTACACAGATCAAATCGATTGGTGAGCCGAAAGATGTGACACCAAAAATTGCGGTGAGCAAAAACGTGACACCAAGAATGTTTAAAGGAATGAATGTCACTCCTGAAGACGATTTTATGGACAGCCGAAAGTTTTTGATGGTGAACAATGACCTGAAAATGGGATTGTCGAAGCCAAGAAAATCGATGGATTATTTTTATAAAAATGCCGAATGTGATGAACTTTTATATGTTCACAACGGAAGCGGAATTTTGAAAACCTTTGTCGGTGATCTTGAATTTTCTGTTGGTGATTACCTTATTATTCCGAGAGGAACGATTTATCAGGTTGAGCTGAATTCTGATGACACTGTCTTTTTTGTAGTAGAAAGTCATTCTCCGATTTATACTCCGAAAAGATACAGAAATGAATTTGGACAGCTTTTGGAGCATTCTCCGTTTTGTGAAAGAGACATCATTGCTCCTACTTTTAAAGAACCAAAAGACGAAAAGGGGGAATTTTTAATTAAAGTAAAAAAAGAAAATCAGATTACAGATTTTATCTACGCAACACACCCGTTCGATGTTGTAGGTTGGGACGGTTATTTTTATCCTTATAAATTCAATATCAAAAATTTCGAACCGATTACGGGGAGAATTCACCAACCGCCACCGGTTCACCAGACTTTTGAGGCTCACAATTTTGTGGTTTGTTCGTTCTGTGCAAGAATGTACGACTATCATCCGATGGCAATTCCGGCACCTTATAATCACTCAAATATTGATTCTGATGAGGTTTTATTCTATACGGAAGGCGATTTCATGAGCAGAAATCATATTGATTTAATGGATTTCACTTTACATCCGGGAGGAATCGTTCACGGACCTCATCCCGGAGCAATGGAAAGAAGCATCGGAAAAAAATTTACGGAAGAATACGCCGTGATGGTTGACCCTTTCCGTCCGTTGCAGATTACTGAAGAAGCAATGAAAGTGGAAGATCCATCATACAAAACCTCTTGGCTGGAAAGTGAAGATCATAGTCTGGAAGACCGTTCGCAGGAATAAAGTGAATTTACAATAACTGAGAGGGCTGAATGTACTGCATTCAGCCCTTTTTATTTATCAGATTTAAATAAAACATGATAAATATCTGAGAATATCCTTACTCAATAAAAACAATATGAACTATCTTTAAGACTAAGAAAAATTTATAAAAAAATTCAATATGCATAATTACATCAGCGCAGAAGAAGCAATTTATACGATCAAGAGCGGAAACCGGGTATTTTTTCACGGAAGTGCATGTACTCCGAATTATTTAATTGATGAACTTGCAAGACAGTCTCACCGGCTGGATAATGTAGAAATGGTTTCCATCACCCAACAGGGAAATGTAGAAATTGCAAAACCTGAATATAGAGATAAATTTTTTGTGAATTCATTGTTCGTTTCAACACCTGTTCGTGATGCGGTCAATTCTGACAGGGGCGATTTTGTTCCTGTATTTTTAAGTGAAATTCCGATTTTATTCAGAAAAAATATTTTGCCGCTGGATGTTGCTCTAATTACCGTTTCGCCACCGGATAAGCACGGATTTTGTACATTGGGAACCTCAGTTGATGTCGCAAGAGCCGCAGTTGACACGGCAAAAATCATCGTTGCAATAGTAAATCCGTTAATGCCAAGAACCCATGGAGACGGAATGATTCATGTAAGCAGAATCAATAAACTGGTTTGGCATGAAGAAGAGCTCCCTACAGTAGATTACGGAGCAAAAGTTGGTCCTGAAGAAATGCTTGTCGGGAAAAACGTTGCAGAACTTATTGAAGATAAATCAACATTACAAATGGGAATCGGAACTATTCCTGATGCCGTTTTAAAATGTTTGGGAAATCATAAAGATCTTGGCGTTCACACAGAAATGCTGAGCGACGGAGTAATTGATTTAATTCAAAATGATGTCATCAACAATAAGTACAAAGGCTATAACGACAATAAAACCATCACCAGTTTCTGCTTCGGAACGAGAAAATTGTACGATTATGTTGATGATAATACTGTTTTTTCATTTGACGATGTAAGCAATGTCAATTTTCCGATCAATATTATGAGAAACAAAAAAATGGTTGCCATCAATTCTGCGATTGAAATTGATTTGACCGGACAAGTTTGTGCAGATTCTATCGGAACTATGCAGTACAGCGGAATTGGCGGTCAAATGGATTTTATGCGAGGTGCAGCTTTAAGTGAAGACGGAAAACCCATTATCGCTATTACTTCCAGAACAAAAAAGGGTGTTTCGAGAATCGTTCCTTTCTCAAACAAGGAGCTGGAGTTGTGACAACAAGAGGACACATTCATTGGGTAGTTACAGAATACGGAACCGCTTACCTTTATGGTAAAAATCTTCGTCAGAGAGCTCAGGAACTTATAAGTATTGCACATCCTGATGACAGAGAAATGCTCGAAAGGGCAGCACACGAAAGATTTAAACTTTAAAAATATTTCCGGGATTTCTTCCGTTTAAAAAAACGTACATTTATTGAAATTAGAGAAAAATAAAAACACAGAAATCTTATGGCAATCTTTTTGCTAAAATTTTTTGATAAATAACACATATTTGAAAACTATATATAATTCGATAAAGGATGAAGTTGTAAAACATTCTAAAGTAAAAGATTCGGTCTTGGGGAAGGTGCAGGATTGGAAAAGAAGTCATTATATAATTCTTTCAGAAATTATCAAAGAAGAACTCGCTTCGTCCGAACAACTCAAGTACGACAAAAAATTTGAGTTGGGAAATACAATTTCACATATCACCCTTCAGCGGTTTTTTGAAAGTAACTATCAGGATAAAACCCATAACGACCTACGTTTCCTGAAAACGCTGGATAAAATTTGTATATTTTTAGGCTTTAATGATCTTAATTCTTACATCTATCATATTAAAAAAAATGAGATGGATAAAAAAGATGCCGATGAAGATATATTCTCAACAGATATTGTTTACAGATACTGTACTACCGTTTTCGAATTATATAAAAACTTTCCTGTACTGAAACTCGAACTGTTTGAAGATCTTGTTTTTGAAAACTCACCCTTTTTAGAAAGGGCATCAGAATTCAGCAGAGAACTTTGTGAACGGAAATTTGAGCTGGTAACCAAAAACAACCGCTCAAACTTTGAAGTATTTGACATCAATATAATAACGGATGAGCCTGATAAAAAAATACTGGAAACTCAGGAGTTTTGGAATCTTCTCTTTAAAGTTGGCGAAACGGGTGAGCAACATTTTGTCAATCAGCTGAACACTCAGATTTACTTTATTCGTAAAATAAATAATGTCTGGAGAATTTGGGATAATTACAATCCGGACGCAGGGAGGTTAAATATTAAAAAATAAAAGCCGTATTACTTACGGCTTCATTTGTTTTATCAACTTTGTTTCACTATTTGTGATTTCTCCTACAAATGTAGAAAAAACACCATAAAAACAATAAACTTAAATATACTTAAATAAACTTTATTTTTTGTTAAATATAACGAAATCAACCTGACAACAATAATGTTTTTAATTATTTACAGGAATTTTGTAATTTGCAACCTATTAAATAAAAAGTAAAAAATAAAAATATGTCAACACTTACATTTGCCGAAAAAATTGCTCAGGCCGAGAATTTTTTGCCTATCAACGGTACAGATTATATTGAGTTTTATGTAGGAAACGCAAAGCAGGCTGCTCATTATTATAAAACAGCATTTGGTTTTCAGTCAGTTGCTTACGCAGGTCCGGAAACCGGAGTGAGAGACCGTGCTTCTTATGTTCTTCAGCAAGGAAAAATCAGATTAATCTTAACGACAGGTCTTAAATCTGACTCGCCAATCAGCGAACATGTAAAAAAACACGGTGATGGAGTGAAGATTTTGGCACTTTGGGTAGATGACGCTTATTCTGCATTTGAAGAGACCACAAAAAGAGGCGGAAAACCATATTTAGAGCCGGTAACGTTGACAGATGAATACGGTGAAGTGAGAATGTCCGGAATTTATACTTACGGAGAAACTGTTCATATGTTTATCGAAAGAAAAAACTATACAGGTCCTTTCATGCCCGGTTATCAAAAATGGGAAAGCGACTACAAACCTGAGGAAGCCGGTCTTTTGTATGTTGATCACTGTGTAGGAAATGTAGACTGGGACAGAATGATGCCAACTGTTGAATGGTACGAAAAAGTAATGGGATTTGTTAACATCCTGTCATTTGATGACAAACAAATTAACACAGAATATTCTGCATTGATGTCTAAAGTAATGTCAAACGGAAACGGATTTGCAAAATTCCCGATCAACGAGCCTGCTGAAGGAAAGAAAAAATCTCAGGTAGAAGAATATCTTGATTTCTACGAAGGTGAAGGTGTACAGCATATTGCAGTTGCTACGAAAGACATCATCCATACAGTGACTGAACTAAAAAAACGTGGTGTAGAATTCCTTTCTGCTCCGCCGGAAGCATATTACAACATGGTCCCTGAAAGAGTAGGTCACATCGATGAAGATCTTAAAAAACTTCAGGATCTTGGAATTCTGATCGACCATGATGAGGAAGGTTATTTATTACAAATCTTTACAAAACCTGTAGAAGACCGCCCTACTCTATTCTTTGAAATCATTGAAAGACACGGCGCACAAAGCTTCGGAGCAGGTAATTTCAAAGCACTTTTCGAAGCTTTAGAGAGAGAACAGGAAAAAAGAGGAAATCTTTAATTTTTAAACTAAATATAAAGTTTTGTCAGGATACAATCCTGGCAAAACTTTTTTATAAACACAGCATATGAAAAAATTATTCATCTTAACATTATTTTTTGCAGGGTTTGCTTTTAAAGCACAAAATTACGGAGCCATCAATGAAATTCTCGACCGTCTTGAGGAAAGACTAGGAGTCAATCAACATCTTGAAAACGTGAGTGTGGACAATAAAAAATTTGTGCTCATCAAAGATTTTGAAGATCATACAGAAAGAAGCTTTATCGTTATCAAGGGAAAAGATGCTACTTATGTAGAAATGTTTGATGACAAAAAAACAAGTCAAAGCACATCAAACGTTTTTTCGGGGGACATTATCAGAAAAAAGAATATCATTTCTCTGAGAGCAGATAAACTCGAAAACAAAAAAATCCCGATTCCTGTTGCCAAAACACTTCTTTTAACGAAACAAAAAGAAATTCTCTATCTAATTGATATCAATTCCAGAGACCGGTGGATTGATGAGGAAGCGTATTCAAAAAAATCAAAATAATAACTTTTAAAAGGAAACTTTTAGATAAACTCCAACTATCATATTATGAAATCATTTGTAGAGTATAACTCAAATTCAGATTTTTCAATTCACAACATTCCTTTTGGAGTTGCTGTGTTTAATAAAGAATTTATCGCCTGTTGTACAAGAATCGGTGATCAGGTTGTTGATCTTGCACTTTTGTATGACCTTTCGTATTTCGAAGAAATTGAAGGTTTAGACGACAACGTTTTCGAAGCATATACTTTAAATGAATTCATTGAATTGGGAAAACCTGTGACCAATGCAGTACGCCTCAAAATCCAGGAATTACTGCAGGAAGGTTCTATCTTATCCAAAGATGAAAAAACCATTGAAGATGCATTCTACGATCTGGATCAGGTAAAAATGATCATGCCGGTACACATTCCAAACTACACCGATTTCTACAGCAGCATCGAACACGCAACGAATGTGGGAAAAATGTTCAGAGACCCCGCAAACGCCTTGTTACCAAACTGGAAACATTTACCTGTAGGTTATCACGGAAGAGCTTCATCAATCGTTGTTTCGGGAACCGACATCAACCGTCCAAAAGGTCAGATGAAACCTGCAGATGCAGACCAGCCTGTTTTCGGGCCTTGTAAACAACTGGATTTTGAGCTGGAAATGGCTTTCATTATCAATCAGAATACAGAAATGGGAGAAAGTGTATCTACAAAAGATGCTGAGAATGCAATCTTTGGAATGGTGGTTTTCAACGACTGGTCCGCAAGGGATATTCAGTCTTGGGAATATGTTCCGTTGGGACCTTTTCTGGCTAAAAATTTCGGTTCGTCAGTTTCTCCGTGGGTTGTGACTCTGGAAGCTTTGGAGCCATTCAGAACTGCCTCTCCTACTCAAGATCCTGAAGTTTTAGATTATTTAAAATTTGAAGGAGATAAAAACTATGATATTAATCTAGAAGTTTATCTGCAACCGGAAAATGGTGAAGAAAACCTAATTTCTGAAAGCAACTATAAGCATATGTACTGGAATATGACACAGCAATTGGCTCATCACACCGTAAACGGATGTAACCTTGAAGTCGGTGATCTATATGCAAGTGGAACTATTTCAGGAAGCGATCCAAAGTCTTTCGGTTCAATGCTTGAATTAACGTGGAGAGGTCAAAACCCGATCACATTAAGCAACGGACAGGAAAGGAAATTCATTGAAGATAACGACACTGTAACCATGAAAGCATGGGCTGAAAAAGATGGTGTGAGAGTAGGATTTGGTGAGGTTTCCGGTAAAATTATTCCAACGAAATAAAATTTTAAGTACAAAATAATATTCACCAAGTTTGTCATTTCGTAGGAATCTAAGAAATTATAATTCAAATATTGTATAGATTCCTCCGGAATGACAAATGAAGTATATACGTAAATACCCAATTTAAATTAATATTCTTGAAAACACTCATCCCATCAGAAATAACTCCTGTACAGCTTCAAACCATCATGCAAACAGCCGTTTCACCACGACCAATTGCACTGGCTTCAACGGTTGACAAAAACGGAAACAGCAATTTATCACCGTTCAGTTTTTTTAATATGTTTAGTACGGTTCCTCCTATTCTGATTTTTTCACCATCGAGAAGAGTTCGCGACAACACCACAAAACATACTTTAGAAAATGTATATGAAGTTCCTGAAGTTGTCATTGGAACGGTTAATTTCCCTATTGTACAGCAAATTTCTTTAGCTTCGACCGAATATGGCGATGGAGTGAATGAGTTTATCAAGTCCGGATTAACCATGAAAGATGCTGATTTAGTGAAACCAAAACTGATTGAAGAATGTCCTGTTAATTTTGAATGTAAAGTTTTAGAAATAAAATCTTTGGGGGATCAAGGTGGAGCAGGAAATCTGGTGATCTGCGAGGTTAAGAAAATTCATATCAGAGAAGAATATTTAAATGAAGAAGGAAATTTAGATCAGAAAAAATTGGATATGGTTGCACGACTTGGCGGAAACTGGTATTCAAGAAATAACGAGAATAATCTTTTTGAAGTTCCAAAACCTTTAGTCACCAAAGGAATTGGTTTTGATCTTCTTCCAGACGCAATAAAATACAGCAAGGTCTTCACAGGAAACGATTTGGGAATGCTTGCCAATGTGGAAGTTTTACCTTCTGAAACTTGTCATGATGATGAAAATATTCATTTGCAAGCGCAAAAACTTTTGTTGGAAAGTAAAATTGAAGAAGCCTGGAAATTATTAATCAGATAAATTTTAAAATTAAAAGGAGTGAAAATTTTCACTCCTTTTTTATTCTTAATACAACACGTTTAGTAGCAACATTTCCAACGTCCTTGAGAATCTACCACTTCTGTACCTAAATTAGGCGGTGCGCAGGGAGGCACAAGACATCCACCTTGTCCGTTACTAAAATAATTATCAAAGCAACCACTTAAGTTACATTGTAAAACCTTATCTCCTCCTGAAATGTTTTTTTGCGCCTCTCTGCTCAATTTTTGAGCATTTTTTAAGTTTAATTTTTTCATAATAGATTTGTTTTGGTATATGTTTAACGTATTGGCTAAATTATTAAAAAAAATGAAACGACACTATAAATTACAAAATATTTTTCCCGAATCATTGAAAAATAAATATTTAATTTATTCATTCACAATTTTATCGTTGATAAACTCAATACATTTCTCAACCACCGTATTCAAATCTACCGGTAATTCATCTTCTGTCCAAGGTTCTTTCGCACCAAAAACATGATTTCCGTTTTCAATTAAAAAAAGTTCTGAATTGGGATGTAGAATGTGAAGATGTTCAGCATTTTTCATACTTACCCCTTCGTCATTTGTTCCGTGAATAATCAGAACATGGGCTTTTGCCATTTCCATAGAGCGCTCCACATCAAAACGGTGTTCATTATTTTTAAAATCTTCATAAAACTGATAATAATGTGGCATTTCCTGTTTGGTTCTTGCATTTTCCACATAATAAACCCCTTTGTTTTTCCATTCTTCAAGACCGTCATCTTTTGGAAACCTTTCCAAAGTATCCACGCTCGCCAAAGTAATCAGAGCGTTAATTCTTTCATCTTCGCAGGTTTTCACGATAGAAATTCCGCCTCCCCTGCTGTGACCGATCAAAATAATTTTCTGATCATCAACTTGAGAATTTTTAGTGAAATAGTTGATTACAAAATCTAAATCTGAAAGTTCTTTTGAATAATTATTTTCACCAAAAGCTTTCAGATCGTCAAATTCTGTCGGATTTACAATTGTGGTTCCATTGTGTGAAAAATTAAATTTAACAAAGAAAAAACCTGCTTCCGCAAACTTTTCCGCCATTAAATTCCAAGCACCCCAATCTTTGTAGCCTTTATAACCGTGAACGAAAACCACTAAAGGCAGTTTACCCTCAGTTTCAGGATAAAATGCATCGGCAAGAAAATCTTTGGTATCGGGATTTGAAAGTTGTATGTTGAGTTTTTTTGTGATGTTCATATTTTTTTATTGAATTTAGGCTATTTTCACTTTTATCATTCCATAGGAATCTAGATTATTTTTTAAACTAAAATTGCCGCTTAGATTCCTCCGGAATGACAAACTTCATTTATAATAAATAGAAAACTTAAACAATTTTTATCTTAAAAATAGTATAAATAGAATTAAACACAAAGTAAAATCTTATTTTTGCGTTATGTTGGATTTACGAACGGTTACCGTACAGCGTTACATTCTTCCGCTTCGGGAAGGTGGTTCTCTTCCTGCTTTGGCAGAAGCTGATGATGATTTTAAATATGTCTTAAAATTCCGTGGCGCAGGTCACGGTGTCAAAATGTTGATTTCTGAACTTTTGGGCGGAAAGATCACGGAAGCATTAGGTCTAAAAATTCCTGAATTGGTTTTTGCCAATCTTGATGTGGATTTCGGAAGAACCGAAGCTGATGAGGAAATTCAGGATCTGCTCAAATTTTCTGAAGGTCTAAATTTAGGTTTGCATTATCTTTCTGAAGCTATTGCATTTGATTCAAGCATAAAAGTTGATCCGCTTCTGGCTTCAAAAATTGTCTGGCTTGATGCTTTTATTACCAATATTGACCGTACTTTTAAAAACACCAATCTTTTGATGTGGCATAAAGAATTGTGGGTAATTGATAACGGCGCATCGTTTTACTTCCATCATTCGTGGCAGAATTTTGATACGGCGGCAAAAACACCTTTTAAATATGTAAAAGATCACGTTTTACTTCCACAGGCGAAAATGCTGGATAAAGCAGATCAATTTGCTCATGAGGTTTTAAATGAAAATATTTTCAGAGAAATCGTCAATCTGATTCCAGAAGACTGGCTGCATTGGGAAGACGCTGATGAAAGTCCTGAAGAAATAAAAGAAGTGTATTTTCAGTTTTTGAAAACACGCTTAGAAAATTCACAAATCTTTGTAAACGAAGCCAAAAATGCAAGAGGATAAAATATACGAATATGCCGTAATACGCTTGGTTCCGAAGGTTGAAAGAGAAGAGTTTTTCAACATAGGACTGGTGATGTTTTCTAAGAAAGAAAAATTCATCAAAGTAGAATATTACCTTTGTCCTGATAAATTTAAGTTTATGCGAAGCAAGCTTGACTACAACGATATTATCCAAAATCTGGAAAGTTTTCAAAAAATCGCAAACGGAGAAAAAGATGGCGGTCCGATTGCCCAGCTGGAAATCCCTGACCGTTTTCGATGGTTGACGGCAGTGAGAAGTGCAGTTGTGCAGACTTCAAGACCGCACCCAGGAAAATCTAAAGACCTTGAAAAAACTTTTGGTAAACTTTTTGAGGAGTTAGTAAAATAATATACCTCATCAAAATTACTTTATGAATTTATCTTCAGCACATACAACTATCTACAGGTTTTTTCTAAACCTGTTTTTTATTTTCTTTTTATCAGCATCAGCATTTGCACAAACGGCAAAAAGTATTGTTCTCCGGGAAAAAACTGCAGTTTCTGAAAACATTAGTTATAAAAAAGACGGCACTGGCAAAGATCTTCTTTTGGATATCTACAAACCAAAAAATTCTACTGACAAAAAAATGCCGGTTGTCATATTTTTACATGGCGGAGCATGGGCTCTTGGTGATAAAGTAGTTGCTCCGGATAATTATATTGAACAGACTATTTTAAAACTTACCGAAAAAAATTATGCAGTTTTAAGCGTCAATTACCGCTTGGTGAGTGAAGACATACATTTTCCCGGTCCTATCGAAGATTCTAAAGATGCGGTAAGATGGGTGAGAAAAAATGCGGAAAAATATGGTTTTGATTCTGAAAATATTGGTTTTTGGGGAGTTTCTGCGGGTGCACACCTCTCGTTACTTTCGGCTTACACTCCTGACAACGAATTTGTAGGAGATGAGGAACTTTCGAAATATTCCGGCAAAGTAAATTACGTAGTTGATAATTTCGGCCCTACAGATATCAACAGACTTCTTCACACAAGAGCGCCAAAACCATTATTGTTTATCGTGGGTTTAATCTCAAAAAAAATCATTGACATCAGATCAAAAATAGCAAAAGGAATGACAGGTTATGATATTAAAACCGATAGGAAGAAAGTTATTGAATTCTGTAAAGTCATTTCTCCGTTACATTATACGCAAAATACTGTCCCCACATTGATTCTGCACGGAAACAAAGACAAAGTTGCACCGATCAGACATTCTAAAAGGCTTGTAAAAATGCTGAAAAAAGCAAATACCGAAAACTCTTTAATCGTTGTAGACAAAGGTGATCATGGCTTTAAAACTACCGATAAAACTTATCAGAATGAATTAAATAATGCAATGGTCAATTTTATCATTGCTCACAAAAAATAAATGATAAAAAAATAACATTTTTTAATATTCAGGAATTAACTAATTACAATTTTGCACATCTAAAAATTACAATTAAAACTAATTCCATATGAATCTTAAAAATTTACTTTCAGCAATTCTTCTGTCGATAGTTTTTGCATCCTGCAGTTCAGATGATTCTTCAGAACAACCCCAATCTCAAAATCCGGAAAATACAGAATCAATGTATTTTCCGCCATCCAACAGTAATGACTGGGAAACAAAATCTATCAGCAATTTGGGTTGGAATCAATCTAAAGTTCAGGATTTGCTGAATTATCTTCAGACTAAAAACTCAAAAAGCTTTATGATTCTTCAAAACGGAAGAATCGTGATGGAAAATTATTTTGATTCTCACACTTCCACCTCAACTTGGTATTGGGCGAGTGCAGGAAAAACCTTAACCTCAACTGTTACAGGAATTGCAGAACAGGAAGGATTTATCAACATCAACAATAAAGTTTCGTCATACATCGGAAACGGATGGACGAGCGAACCTCTTGCCAAAGAAAATCTCATTACCTGCAAAAATCTTTTAACCATGACTTCCGGACTTGATGACAGTTTGGGAGATGATGTAACCCCTGCTAATCTTCAGTACAAAGCTGATGCAGGAACAAGATGGGCTTATCACAATGTGTATGTAAAATTGCAGGATGTCGTTTCGCAGGCTACAGGAAAATCATGGTCTGAGTATTTTAATGTAAAACTGAGAGACAAGATCGGAATGACCGGAAGCTGGGTTCAAAGCGGAGACAACAGTGTCTACTGGAGCACAACGAGAAGTATGGCCCGTTTCGGATTATTAGCTTTAAATAATGGAAACTGGAATGGTTCTCAGATCATCAATACGAATTATTTCACTAATGCAACCAGCACATCTCAGAATATCAATCTTTCTTACGGCTACTTGTGGTGGCTCAACGGAAAAACGAGCTATCATATGCCACAATCGCAATTACAGTTTCCGGGGAAACTTATTCCAAACGCTCCTGATGATATGTACTGTGCTCTGGGTAAGAATGATCAGAAAATATATGTGGTTCCAAGCAGAAAAATAGTAATTATCAGAATGGGAAATGCAGCGGATAATGTAAATCTTGCACTTTCGGATTTTGATGACGTTTTATGGCAAAAGATAAATGCGGTTATTAATTAATAGAATTTATTCTCATTTAAAATTTATTTAACAGAAAAAAAACACCTCATAATTACAATAAAAAACAATATATAGTTTCATAAAGAAGCATAAAAATAATTAACTGTTTTTCAGAATTCTAACAGAAAAACCCATTTCAAAAATCACAATTTTGCTAAATTGATATACATATTATTAAAATTTATATCTAAAATAACTACCTTGGTCAAATCTTTAAATTATTTTCAAAAAATAAGTTTAAACGATCAATTATTCATTCATATAAAATCTAAATAATATGGAATTTTTAAATGGAATTAACGCATTGACTTTGGTGTTCACATCACTTCTTATCTTTGCCATCGCCTACCGTTTTTACGGAATCTTTCTCGCGAATAAAGTTCTTCGATTGAACGATAAAAATACAACTCCTGCTTTGGAGTTTGCTGATGGTAAAGATTACGTTCCTACCAATAAAAATGTGCTTTTCGGGCATCATTTTGCCGCAATTGCTGCGGCAGGACCTTTGGTTGGCCCTGTTTTGGCAGCACAATTTGGTTATCTTCCCGGAGCAATGTGGATCTTAATAGGATGCGTTTTGGGAGGCGGAGTGCATGATATGGTGGTGCTTTTCGCATCTGTAAGACACAAAGGTCAAAGTTTAGCAACCATCGCATCAAAAGAAATCGGAAAAACTACTGGAACCGTTGCCGGTTTTGCTATTTTATTTATTTTAATTTTAACTCTCGCAGGACTTTCACTTGCCTGTATCAATGCAATGCATGAAGCATCTTGGTCATTATTTACAGTAGTCATTACAATGCCGATTGCTATTATTATGGGATTAATAATGCGCTACAGAAAAAATAGTGTGATGTTCGCAAGTATTTTAGGAGGTATACTTCTGATCGCAGGAATTATCGGCGGACACAGTCTGATGCAGAATGAAACGATGAACAATATGTTTTCATGGGATCTTACAACGATCTCAATTGCTATTCCGTTATATGGCTTTCTGGCTTCTGTGCTTCCGGTTTGGCTGCTTTTGGTTCCGAGAGATTATCTCTCAACTTATCTTAAAATCGGAACTATTGTTATGCTTGCCATTGGTGTAATATTTATTCATCCGACTGTTCAGATGCCTGCTTTGACGGAGTTTATTCATGGTGGGGGTCCGGTAATTGGCGGTCCGGTTTTACCATTTATCTTTATTGTGATTGCTTGTGGAGCCATCTCTGGTTTTCATGCTGTGATTGCAACGGGAACGACTCCAAAAATGTTGAATAAAGAAAGAGAAATTCTTTTTGTAGGTTACGGCGCAATGCTTGTTGAAGGTTTTGTCGCCTTGATGGCTTTAATTGCTGCATGTACATTGATGCCGGGAGATTATTTCGCAATCAATACTCCGAAAGATACTTATGATGCATTCTTAGCAGCACATCCTTCACTACACGGAGTTGACATTAATTATTATTCAGAAAAAATAGGAATTGATCTTCACGGAAGAACAGGCGGAGCTGTTTCACTTGCTGTAGGGATGGCTCATATTTTTAATAAAATTCCTTATATGGATCAACTGACTGCTTATTGGTACAATTTTGCGATCATGTTTGAGGCAGTATTTATTTTAACAGCTATTGATGCAGGAACAAGGGTCGGAAGATTTTTCTTACAGGAAATGCTGGGTTCTGTCATTCCAAAATTCAATGATAAAAACTGGATTCCCGGAATTATCATAAGCAGCTTACTATTTACTTTTGCCTGGGGATATTTAGTATTTACAGGAAATGTGAGCAGCATTTGGCCACTTTTTGGAATCAGTAATCAACTTCTCGCAGCTTGTGGATTGATTGTTTGTACAACAATGCTCATTCGTCTCAACCGCGGAAAATATGCACTTTGCTCAGCAATTCCAGGAGTTTTTATGGCGATCATTACATTCTGGGCAGGTTACATTCAGGTTACGGATATTTACATTCCAAAAGGACAATATTTACTGGCAAGTTTGGCTGTTGTTGCGATGGTTTTAATGTTGGTTGTCTTTGTTGGAGCCTTTAGAAAATGGTATCAATTACTGAAGGTTAAGACTTCACATACTGATTTCTATGGCGAAACCGTAAAAGAATTGGTAGAGAGATAATTTATAAATAATATTATATAAAAACAGGCGCAATCTAAATATTGCGCCTGTTTTTTTTAAAGCTTTTTAATTTTAGAAATCAATTTTTCTTAAGTTTCTCAATCCTTTTTATTTCATTTAAAAGCAAAGAAAATGCAGGATGAGCCATTCCGCCATGATCGAAACCATCAAGTTCGTATAAAACTGTTTCTTTATGACTTTTCAGTTTCATCATTCTCCACATATAGGCATTTTCCTCATATCTTCCGAGTAATTCTTTTTCTCGATCACCAGTTATTAAAAGTAAGGGCGGTGCATCGGAACGGATAAAATGAAGTGGTGCCATATCATCAATTCTTGCATCCAATTCATCAATTCCTTTTTCTTTTCTTGTCGTAAAGTGAGAAATCATTTGTCCACTGAAAGGAATTATTCCGGCTAATTTATTGGCATCGATTTTATATTTGCTTAAATAAGATTTATCCAACCCAACCATTATAGCAAGATAACCTCCCGCAGAATGTCCGGTAATAAAAATTAATTTTTCACTTCCTCCATATTTTTTGATATTGTTAAAAACCCAGGCTGTTGCCGCCGCTGCGTCTTCAATATATTTTGGAGAACTTACTTTTGGTGACAATCTGTAATTTACACCAATTACGGCAACTCCTTTATTTTTTAATTCTTCGGGAATATCTTTTTGTCCGCCAGTCAATCCGCCACCGTGAAACCAGATTACTGTTGGGAAATTCTTTATATTTTTTGGAATATAAATATCTAAAACGCATCTTTCGTTTATATAAGCATCTGATTTGTTAGTTTGCTCATCGTAATAATGAAGATTGGAAATAGTTTGATATTCCTGTGAAAAAAGTGGATTTGAAAATAGAGTGAAAATTAAAAATATCAGAATTTTGTTCATCTTAAAAACTTTTTAATGTTTAAATATACAAAATTTATATTGTCTCATTTTTGAACAATACTAAATTTTGCTTTTATTTAAAATAAAAAAATCCCGCAGATTTCTCAGATTCACAGAGATCATTCAATTAAAATCTGTGTAAATCTGAGAAATCTGCGGGAAAAATATTTATGATTAAATCTTCGTCAGTTTCGCATATTTCAGAATCAGATTCTTTTCACCTTCATGCAGGAAAACTACTTTTGCTTTGATATTCTGAGGATCGGTTCCATCGAGGAATTTCACTTCACCAATTCCGAAACGGTCGTGTCTTACCTTGTCTCCTACTTCAATATCCTGTGAAGAAGCTCCACTTGGATTGATGATTTTTGCGGTACTTACAGGTTTTAATTTTCTTGGTTCAGCAATTGGTTTATCGCTTTCCGCTTTAGAGATCGTTTTCTTTTCAATTTTTTTGAAACTTCTCATTTCAGAAGGATGTTCGTCAAAAATATTTGAAGTAAGCCCTGCATTATTGATGAATCTCTTCTCAATTGCCGGATTTAAAAACTCAATATATTGCTCATCAACTTCGCTCAAAAATCTTGATGGTTCTGCATCGGTAATTTTCCCCCATTGAAACCGGGAAACCGCATAGGAGAAAAATGCCTGCTTTTCAGCTCTCGTTAATGCAACATAAAATAAACGTCTTTCTTCCTCCAAATCTTCTCTTGTCGCCGAACTCATGAAACTGGGAAACAGATTTTCTTCCAAACCAACCAAATGAACAACAGGAAATTCAAGACCTTTTGAAAGGTGAATCGTCATCAGAGAAACCATGTCTTCATTGTCATCTTTCCTTTGCGTATCGGCAGAAAGCGCAATATTTTCAAGGAAATTCGGTAAACTTGGATCTCCATCTTCCAACTGCATTTGCTCTTCAATGAAACCCTGCATCGAGTTCATCAATTCCTGAACGTTTTCTACACGCGAAATTCCTTCCGGAGTCTGATCGTCTTTTAAAAATTTAATCAAACCGCTTCGCTTTGCCACTTCCATTGCAACGCTGTACGCCGTCTCTGTTTTAAGCAAAACCTGAAATGCTTTGATCATTGACCAAAAATCGCTCAGTTTGGTTAAAACTCCGTTATTGAATTTCAATTGCGGTGCATACATTCCCAGATTATCTAAAACTTTTGACACAGGAATATTTTGCGAATCTGCAAAAACGATCAATTTATTCTGAGTGGTTTCACCAATTCCTCTTGTTGGATAATTGATGATTCTCATTAAGGCTTCAGAATCGTTTTCATTCACCAAAAGACGAAGATAACCAATAAGATCTTTCACTTCTTTTCTTTGGTAGAAAGATAAACCCCCATAAACTTTATACGGAATATTTTTCCGTCTTAAAGAATCTTCAAAAGCTCTCGTCTGAGAATTTGTACGGTATAAAATCGCAAAATCGCTGAATTTTTTTTGCTCTCTATTGCTTAATTCCCAAATGTTTCCGGCTACGAAGTTGGCTTCATCGGCATCTGAAAGCGAACGGTAAACTTTGATTTTCTCGCCTTCTTCATTTTCACTGAAAACATTTTTCTTGAATTGCTGCAAGTTTTTAGAAATCACAACATTCGCAGCATTTACAATATTTTGTGTAGAGCGATAATTCTGTTCCAAAGAGACCGTGACTGCGTCCGGATAATCTTTTTTAAAATTTAAAATATTATAAATATTCGCACCACGGAAAGAGTAAATAGACTGTGCATCGTCTCCAACCACACAAATGTTTTCGAATTTTGAAGCTAAAGCTTTCACGATCAAATACTGAGAGTGATTCGTATCCTGATACTCATCCACCAGAATATATCTGAATCTGTCCTGATATTTTGCTAAAACTTCCGGAAATCTTGTTAACAATTCATTGGTTTTCAACAGCAAATCATCAAAATCCATTGAGCCGTTTTTATAACAGGCTTCTACATATTTTTCGTAAATCTTCCCGATGAATTTCATGTTGGCTTTTTCATCAGCTTCCATTAATTCAGGATTGTTAAAATATGCCTTTACGGTAATCAGATTATTTTTGTAATTGGAAATTCTTGCCTGAACTTTTTTAGGCTTGTATAAATCGGCATCAATATTCATGTCTTTCAACACTTTTCTGATGACATTCAAAGCATCCTGCTGATCGTAAATCGTAAAGTTGGAAGGATAACCCAAATAGTGCGCCTCACTTCTCAGAATTCTCGCAAAAACAGAGTGAAAAGTACCCATCCACAGACTTCTCGCATTGCTTTGACCAACCACTTTTGCAATACGTTCTTTCATTTCCTTTGCTGCCTTGTTGGTAAAAGTCAACGCCAGAATATTAAAAGGATCAACGCCATTGGTAATCAAATGCGCAATACGCATCGTAAGTACACGCGTTTTTCCGGAACCGGCTCCCGCAAGTACCATCAGAGGTCCTTGTAAAGTGGTAACGGCTTCATATTGTGATTCGTTGAGTCCTTTCAGATAATCCATACAGCAAAAAAAATTTGGGAACACAAAATTAGTGTATTATAAGGAGAATTCAAATTTTGAATTTAATTGTTCAGATTTTGAATTTCAAAATAATTTCTTTGAAATTTAAACCAAAAAAATCAGCAAAAAAAATTCTGCTGATTGATTATATTGTAAGCGATAAATTTATTTAGCGTAAGTTTTCAGTCTGTCTACCATATCTCCCAAATCGAAAGGTTTTGCAATAAAAGCATCTGCACCGGCTTCTAAAGCAGACTGCTCTAAGCCCCGACTTGCTGACATGATCAGCACAGGAATATCTTTCAAATTTTCATCCGCCTTTATTTCTCTGCAAATATCTCTTCCGTCTTCTCCGGAAAGCCACATATCCATTAAAATTACATTGGGTTTTGAGTCAGCATTCAAAGTTTTCAGCATGTCTGAGCCTTTATAAAATTTTTCAATCTCAAATCCTTCAAAATCCAGCATCATCTCTATCGAATCCACGATTGCAGGACTGTCGTCTACCACTAAAACTTTTGTTGCGTTAGGCATTTTGTTGTACTTTTTTACTTTTGGGGATTTCGAAGCAAAAATCAGACCCTTTTTCTTCGATTGATGACACATAAATACGGCCGCCTGTCCGTTTGATGATCTCGGAAGATATATAAAGTCCCAAACCAAGTCCTGAAATTGTATGCTCTTTGGAGCTGCTTACTCTGTAATATTGTTCAAACACCTTATTCTGTTTATCTTCAGGTATACCAATCCCGAAATCTCTGACACAAAATTTGACACTGTTCCCAATCAGCTGAGTCGAAACGATTACTTCATCTGCGTCGGGAGAATATTTTACTGCATTGCTTATCAGATTGCTCATTACCTGAGAAATACGGTGTCTGTCTGAGAAGATTTTTCCCACTTCCGCACTATGCAGGGTGATTTTGTGTCTTGCAGTCATTTGTTGTTCGGCAACAATCTCTTCTGCCAGTTGATCAAAATCAAATTCAGATTCATTGAGCTGGATTTTCCCGTTCTGAATTTTTGTGACATCGAGCAGATCGCTGATAAGGTTGGTGAGCAAATCAATCTGATCATCCATTTTCCGGGCAACTTTTGCATTTTTAAGATCATTTTGCCTCACCAGGTTTTTTTCGATAAACTGGGTATAGATTTTAAGACTCGTCAAGGGAGTTTTCAGTTCATGGCTTGCAATTCCCAGAAAATTATCTTTCTGAGTCTGCAATTGTTTAAAATCATCAATATCAGTAAAAGTCCCGATCCATTGTTTAATGCTGCCTTTTTCATCATACGCAGGAACCGCTCTTCCCAAAAACCACCGATACACTTCAGGAACATTTGGATCTAGCAACTGATATTCCATTTCGAAAGATTTTCCTGTCTTCAGGCTTTCTTCCCAAATTACCATTACTTTCTCATAAACTTCAGGATGAATGATTCTTTTGACGCCATCGGTAGGATCTTCATGTCTGTCAAAACCGGTATACCTGTACCAATTATCATTCATATATGTAATCTTGCCGTCTTTATCGCTGGTCCACACAAACTGCGGCATAGAATCGGCAAGATCTCTGAATTTTTCTTCCCTCTCCTGAATCTCCTTTCTTGCCAGAACCAAATCTGTAATATCAACAGCAACATTATAAATGGCATAAACCTCACCTTTCCGGTTTTTCAAAGGTTTGTAAGAAAAGTTGAAATAGTAAGTCTGAAGTTTTCCGTCAACTACAAGATCTACACGGTCTTCTGTTGCTGTGTAAGTTTTTCCGGTTTTAAAAATATCTTTCAGTATACCAATAAATGGCTGCCCTTCGAGTTCGGGCAATGCATCTTCAAGTTTCATTCCTATTACGGATGCATCTTTTCCCCATGTTTTGAGCATGAGATCATTTGCAAGTTCTATATAAAGATCTTCTGAACGGTAAATGGCTGTAGAATAGTCGGAATTTTTTATCAGATCCTCAAAACGATATTCGCTCTCTTTTAGTTTGCGCTCAGAAATGACCTGATCTGTCACTTCTCTTGCAACTACACTCACTCCGATGATTTTTTTATCATCATTGTAAACCGGTGAATAAATAAAATCAAAAAAATACTCTCTCAGTTTACCAAATTTTTCTAAAAAAACAGGCAGTTTATTTCCGTTAAATACTTCACCCTTTCTGTAAACATTATCAAATATCTCTACGAACCCCTGAGATTTCACTTCCGGTAAAGCTTCAAACAGTGGTTTGCCGATCACTGAAGAATCTCTTCCCCACAATTCTAAAATCTGCGGATTGGCATTCTGTATAATGAAATCATCACCAGTCAGTAAGCACATCGCAATCGGAGCCTGGCTGAATAAAGTAATCAATGATTCCTGTGAAACATTCTGCTCTAAAAAACTTTTCATGAAATCTGTATAATTGTGTTTTAAAATTAATTCTAAAAAGGAAAGAATTTTATGACTGAAATCAAATTTAGGATTCCAACTTTAAAACTACAAAATTTTCTTAAAAATCTGTAACATTTAATGTATTTTTGGCACTAATTGACAAAACAATTTCTATTTATGAAAAAACGACTTCTTAGTGCTGCAGCAGCTGCTTTTTTTGGAGTAATGCTGAATGCACAACAAATCAAATTCGAAGAGTATGATTTACCAAACGGTTTACATGTAATTCTTCATCAGGATAATTCTGCACCGGTAGTTACAACAGGGGTAATGTATCACGTCGGAGCAAAAGACGAGGTAATAGGAAGAACTGGTTTTGCTCACTTTTTCGAGCACCTTTTATTCGAAGGAACTCCAAATATCAAAAGAGGAGAATGGTTTAAAATTGTTTCTTCCAACGGAGGACAAAACAATGCAAACACTACCAACGACAGAACGTATTACTATGAAACTTTCCCTTCAAACAACGAGCAATTGGGTCTTTGGATGGAAGCAGAAAGATTACGTCATGCGGAAATCAACCAAATCGGTGTAGATACACAGAGAGAAGTTGTAAAAGAAGAAAAAAGATTGAGAATGGATAACCAGCCTTATGGAAATCTTTTCACAACGGTACAGAAAAACCTTTTCACCAATCACCCTTACAACTGGCCGACAATCGGTTCTATGGAAGATCTGAACGGTGCAAAATTAGAAGAATTCAAAGCTTTTTATAAAAAATATTACGTTCCGAACAACGCAACTTTGGTTGTAGCAGGAGACATCAAACCTGAGCAGACTAAAAAATGGATTCAGGAATATTATGGTGGAATTCCTAAAGGAACTGTTTATCCTAAAAACTTCCCGAAAGATGCTCCTATCACTCAGGAAAAAGAAGTAACAGCTACTGACCCGAACATTCAGCTTCCTGCTTATGTTTTTGCGTACAGAACTCCGGCTAACAAAGAAAAAGATGCTTATATTTTAGATATGCTTTCTTCTTATTTAAGTAGCGGAAAATCTTCAGTTTTATACAAAAAATTAGTAGATCAGGAGAAAAAAGCACTACAGGTACAGGCTTTCAACCAGGGTCTTGAGGATTACGGTATTTTTGCATTCTTTGCAATCCCGATGGGAGCGACAACGAAGCAGACTTTGCAGGCAGATATTGATACTGAAATCAAAAAACTTCAGACAACATTAATTTCTCAGGAAGATTACCAGAAACTTCAGAATCAGTTTGAGAACCAATTTGTAAATGCTAACTCAAGCATTCAGGGAATTGCTGCTTCATTGGCAACAAACCACGTATTGATGGGAGATACCAATTTGATCAATAAAGAAATCGACATTTACAGATCGATCACTAAGCAAGATCTTCAAAATGCTGCTAAAAAGTATCTTAATCCTAACCAAAGAGTAATCATTAATTACGTTCCTGAAAAAAAATAATCATTAAATAGATTATAAGATATTAGATTTCAGATAAAAGACTTATAATATGTCTTCTATTAATCTTAATAAAATGATCAATTTAAATAAAGGATTATAAAAATTAAATTTTTACAAATGAAAAAGCAATTAACATATATAGCAGTAGCATTTTTATTCACAGGAATGCTTTCTGCACAAAAAATTGACCTTAATGCAATGCCGAAACCGGGACCAACCCCTGCGATCAACATTGCCCAGCCAAAAACTTTTCAGCTTAAAAACGGTTTGACCGTAATGGTGGTTGAAAACAACAAATTACCAAGGGTAAACATGAGCCTTTCTATGGACAGACAGCCTTATTTCGAGGGTGATATAGCAGGGGTAAGCGAAATCATGGCAGATCAGCTCGGTAATGGAACAACAACTTTAAGCAAAGACGAATTCAACAAAAAAATAGATTTCTTAGGAGCAAACCTGGGTTTCAACTCCGGAGGAGCTTCTTCTAATTCTCTTTCGAAATATTTCCCGGAAGTTTTGGGTTTAATGGCAGATGCGATTATCAATCCTAAATTTTCTGCTGATGAAATTCAAAAATCAAAAGAGAGAGCTATTGAAGGAATTAAAAGTGAAGAAAAAAATGCTTCATCAATTGCCTCAAGAGTTTCCAACGCTTTGATCTATGGAAAAAACACATCAAGAGGAGAATTTGAAACCGTAGAATCTGTAAACAAAATCCAATTAGCTGACGTTCAGAATATTTACAAAAAATACTACGCTCCGGATAATGCATATTTGGTAATCGTAGGTGATGTAAAATTTGACAAAGTAAAACCTTTGGTTGAAAAAGCATTCAGCAACTGGAAAAAAGCAAACACCACTTTCGCACCTCTTGAACCTGCTTCTAATGTTGCCAAAACAGAGATCAACGTAGTAGATGTACCTTCTGCAGTGCAATCTGTAGTTTCTGTGGGTAACATCAACACGTTGAAAATGAAAGATTCTAATTACTTTCCTGCTACAATTGCCAATTATATTCTTGGTGGTGGTGGTGAAGCCAGACTTTTCATGAATCTTCGTGAGAAAAACGGATTTACTTATGGTGCTTACTCAAGCATGAACGCAAGCAAATATTCTCCTGATTTTTCAGCAGAAGCAAGCGTAAGAAATGAAGTAACCGACAAAGCAGTAAAAGAATTCATGAACGAAATCAACGGAATTTCTACTGTGAAAGCTGAAGAACTGGCAAATGCAAAAGCTAAGTTGAAAGGAAGCTTCATCATGTCATTGGAGCAGCCTGCAACGATCGCAAGATTTGCCGTAAGCCAGAAAGTGAATGATCTTCCTGCTGATTTTTATACAAATTATTTAAAATCAATTGATAAAGTAACTGCTACAGATGTTTCAAACGCTGTGAAAGCTACTGTTTTACCAAACCAAAGCAGAATTTTCATAGCTGGTAAAGCTTCTGATATTTCTGAAGGTTTAGAAAAATTGGGGTATCCTGTAAAATATTACGACGCAAATGCAAATCCTGTTGCAAAACCAACTACTCAGAAAGTTGATGCAAGCGTAACGGTTGCTTCTGTTATAGATAAATACATTGCAGCAATCGGTGGAAAAGCAAACTTAGCTAAAGTTTCTTCTTACACAATGACGGCTTCAATGTCTATGCAAGGTCAAACTATTGATTTAAAAACGACAAAAGCTCAGGGAGGAAAAGAACTTCAGGTTGTATCAATGGGAGCAATGACTCTTCAGAAACAAATGTTTGACGGCAAAACTGGATATTCAGAGCAACAAGGACAGAAAGTTCAAATGACAAAAGAAGAAATCGCTGAAAACCTTAAAAACACTGAGCTTTTCGAAGAATTAGGTTTTGCTAAATCTGCAGATTACAAATTAGCAGGAATTGAAAAAATTGGCGGAGAAGATTCTTATGCAATCAAATCTGGTGATGAAACTTACTATTACAGTGTAAAAACCGGTTTAAAGACTGGGGAAACTAAAGTTGAAAAAGCTCAGGGACAAACTTTTACAATTCCTACTACTTATTCAGATTACAAAGATGTTGCAGGTGTAAAAATGCCTTACACAATCACTGTTAATCAGATGGGTATGGAAATGGTAATGAAAGTGAAATCTTATGAAGTGAATCAGGCAAAAGACACTGATTTCAAATAAGAAAAGAACAGATCATAAAAAAGCGGCGACAATTGTTGCCGCTTTTTGTTTTTAGTGAAATCTTTATTTTGCGGTTCTGTAAAAAAACATTAAATTTGCCCATTCAAAAAGATATTAGAATTAATGGATACTATATTTACACTATTGATGGTTCTTATTATGATTGCCAGCATTTTATTGGTAATCGTTGTTATGGCTCAGAACCCTAAAGGAGGCGGCCTTTCAAGTACATTCGGGGGTGCATCTTCTGCACAGTTTGGAGTACAGAGAACGAACGACTTTATGGAGAAGTCTACATGGACTTTAGGAGCGGTGATCATCGTTCTTATCCTAATCAGCGTAGTTGTTACAGGAAAACCTAAACAAGCCGCACCAGTAATCCCAACAGGTTCAGCAAAAACTGAAGCTCCTGCTAAACAAACGGCACCTGCTTCTAAAACGACAGCTCCCGTAAGTGTTCCGGCTAGTAAATAAGAAACTATTTTTCAAGATAAAGCAAAAGCAACTCAATTGAGTTGCTTTTTTATTTGAGTTTGATAAGCTCTATTTTGTGTCTTAATTTTAAACCTGCTTTCAGAAATGAATATTGCAAAGGTTTTGCTTCACGGTAATATTTATCAATAAAAATCTGCATCGCTCCGTAAAATCTTTCAAGATAAACCTCATCTTTTATCGTGCTTTCTCCTTTGTGATGAAGAATTGAAGCTTTCCCATAATAGTAGTTTTGATAACCGTTTTTTAATAAAGTATAGCACAAATCAATATCTTCACCATACATGAAATACTTTTCATCGAGTCCGCCAGCTTTTTGATAAACCTCTTTTTTGACAAGAAAAAATGCTCCTGTGATTACTTCTACTTCTGCAATTTCAAATTCATCAACATCATTCCGATAATATGATTTTGAATCTTTCTTTTTAAAATTAGTAAACAGTTTTTCGAAAGAATTAAACATATCCGGAACGGAACGTTTACTTTCAGGTAAAAAGTTTCCGTTGGCATCGTGCATTCTTACCCCAAGACAGCCGAAATTTTTCTTAGAGTCCGCAAAATCTAAAATTTCATTTAAATAAAAACCTTCCAGTTCTGTATCCGGATTTAGGATCAGAAGATATTCTCCTTCTGCAGTTTGTATTGCTTTATTATTGGCTTTGGCAAAACCTTCATTTTTTTCTGAAGCAATAAATTTTACTCTTGGAAATTCAGGAATAAGATCACCCCACGAACTGTCGGTAGATTTATTATCAATGACAATGACCTCGTGATCGGTTTCTTCAGCATATTTCCTAATAGAAAGAAGACAGTTTCTCAGGAGCTGAGTCACATTATAATTAACGATGATGATCGAAAGTTTTTTAGCCATTTTTAATCCTTTTCGTTATATGGAAGTCGGTTGGTAATTGATCTTCCCAGAGAAATTTCGTCAGCATATTCCAATTCATCTCCTACAGAAATTCCTCTAGCTATACTTGAAAACTGAATCCCGGAATTTTTGAACTTTTTATAAATATAATAAGCTGTAGTATCACCTTCCATCGTAGCACTTAATGCAAAAATAAATTCCTTACAATTTCCTTGCTGTAACTTCTTTTCAATACTTGGAATATTCAACTGATGCGGTCCTACGCCTTCCATCGGAGAAATTTTTCCGCCTAAAATCAAATATTTACCTCTGTATTTTCCGGTATTTTCGATTGCGATGACATCGCGTACATCTTCTACAATACAGATCAGCTCATCACTTCGTTTGTCGTTGCTGCAGATTTCGCAGATGTCAAAATCGGAAAAGTTGTGGCATTCTTTGCAGTATTTGATTTCGTTTACCAGATTGATGATAGAAGTTCCCAAACTTGTCGCTCTGGAATTGGGTTGTTTAAGTAAATGAAGTGCTAAACGCAAAGCCGTTTTTCTGCCAATTCCCGGAAGTCCGGAGATTTCTTCAACCGCTTTTGCCAATACTTTACTTGGATAATCCATAACACAAAAATAAGAATTATAGTTGAGAGTTTTGAGATTGAAACATGTAGAAACAGTACATTTTGGTTTCAATTTTTCTTTTTAATTCTTAAATGTTTTAATCTTTAAATTATTTAAAACCATTATCTTTGATCATCAAAATATTAAACAGAAAAAATAAACTAAAATGGCACTTAACAACCTCAATTATCCGCTGGATTTCAAATTCAAGATCACTACTCTTGCCAGCGATTTTAACATTACAGACAGACACGGGAAACCGGTCGCATATGTTCGTCAGAAAATGTTTAAACTGAAAGAAGACGTTATCGTTTTCAATGACGAAAGCAAAACCAAAGAACTTTTCAGAATTCAGGCAAACCAATGGATTGATTTTAATGCTTCTTATTCTATTAAAGATACGATCGGGAAAAATTTCGGTCGATTAGCGAGAAAAGGAATGCGTTCTATCTGGAAATCAACCTATGATGTTCTAGATGAAAATGATAAAGCTAAATTTACAATTAGTGAAGATAATGCCTGGGTAAAATTTTTCGACGGAATGGTTGGCGAAATCCCAATTATCGGGATGTTTACAGGATATTTTCTAAATCCGACTTACACCGTGAAAGGAATTGACGGCAAGGAATATTTTAAGCTTAAAAAAATGCCATCCATGTTTGGCAGAAGATTTCAACTAGACAGAATCGTTGATATTGATGATGAAGACGAAAGTTTGGTAGTTTTATCTTTATTAATGATGGTTCTGCTTGAGAGAGCAAGAGGATAAATAGCTTTTGGCTTTTAAGCTTAAAAAAGTGTTATAATTTTCAAATAAATAAATTTCAACAGATGAAATATCTTATCATTTTCTTTTTAGCATTCTTATTGGTTGCCTGTAAAAAGGAAAAAGAAACCGTTCCAAATTCAAAACCGAAAGATTCTTTGATTATTGTTCAGGATTCTGCAAAAACAGATTCTACACCTGCGAATGTTTTGGTAGATGTATTTCCTTTTCCTAAAGAGATCAAAGAATGCTCCTGCTATTTTGCTAAGAATAAAGCCGATTTTCAAAATGAAAAATATATTTATGCTGACGATGCAGGAAAAACTGCCTACATGAAACTCGACGGAAAAAGAATCGCAATGAATCTTTTATCATCAAGTGATATGGAAGTGGATGAAGAACTGACTAAAGAAATTGAAAATGAAAATTACAAGATTTCTGTGAAAGGTAAAAAGATAAAAAACGAAGAAGTCTTACTCTTCGAAGGCACATTGACCATTACAAAACCAGATGGAAGTGTGACCACAATGCTAATTTATGGTGAATGCGGATGCTAAAGCAATAAGCAATAATACTGCTCCTGAATTTCGGGAGCATTTTTAATTTCATATGTATTTTTTATTTTTTTATTTGTCATATGCAATCGCAGAGTTTTAGTTGGTATTTTCGTTTCTAAATCATAGCGATTTCGTAATTTTGATCAAAATAAATTTTATGGAACTATCAAACATAGAACCGCAGATCATTTGGAAGAATTTCTCCAAACTGAATGCTGTTCCGAGACCGTCAAAAAAAGAAGAAAAAGTAATCGCTTTTATTAAAGAATTTGGCGAAAATTTAGGTTTAGAAACCAAAGTTGATGAAGTAGGAAATGTAATCATTAAAAAACCTGCAACAGCAGGAATGGAAAACCGTAAGTCTATCGTAATGCAGTCACATCTGGATATGGTTTGCCAGAAAAACAACGATGTGAATTTCGATTTTGAAACTCAGGGAATTCAAATGGAAGTTGACGGAGACTGGGTAAAAGCAAAAGGAACGACTTTGGGTGCTGATAACGGTTTGGGAGTTGCCACAATTATGTCTATTCTTGAAAGTTCAGATATTCCGCATCCAGATTTAGAAGCTCTTTTTACCATTGATGAAGAAACAGGAATGACCGGAGCTTTAGGTTTAAAACCGGGACAGTTGACCGGACAAATCCTCTTAAATCTCGACACCGAAGAAGATGACGAAATCGACATCGGATGTGCAGGCGGAATTGATGTAACAATCAATCAGTCTTATGATACAGAAGCATCAAAAGGACAAATCGTAAGAATCGAAGTAAAAGGTTTGCAAGGCGGACATTCCGGAATGGATATTCATAAAGGTTTCGGAAATGCCAATATGATCTTGGGAAGACTTCTTTATAAAGGTCTTGAAAAAGAAAATTTACAGTTGATTTCCATTGATGGCGGAAGTTTGAGAAACGCAATTCCAAGAGAATCTGTGGCTCTGGTTTCCGTTCGAAATGCCGGTGAATTTATTGAAGAACTTTCCAATGGGCTTAAAAAGCAAATTTTAGAAGAATTTGCTTCGATTGAAACAGGTCTTCAGATCAATATTGAAAATTCTACAAGTTCTGATAAAGCGGTTTCTGAAGAAGATTCAAAGAAAATCATTTTGGTTTTAAAATCTCTTCACAACGGGGTTTACAGAATGAGTCCTGATGTGGAAAATTTAGTAGAATCATCAAATAACGTTGCAAGAGTAGAATTAAAAGAAGGTGGTCTGAAAATCTTAAACCTTTCAAGATCATCAGTTGATTCTTCTAAAGATTCTGTTGCCGAACAATTGAAATCAGTATCAGAATTGGCAGGAATGAACGTAGAATTCAGCGGATCTTATCCCGGCTGGAAACCCAAACCTGGTTCTGAAATCGTACAGCTGATGGAAAAACTCTACACTGAAAAATTTGCAGAAAAACCACACGTTGTTGCCTGTCATGCAGGTTTGGAGTGCGGAATCATCGGTGCCAATTATCCTGAGATGGAAATGGTAAGTTTCGGACCGACCATCAGAGGAGCTCACTCTCCGGATGAAAAGGCAAACATCCCTTCAACACAGAAATTCTGGAGTTTTACAAAAGAAATATTAGCCAATATTCCTTTGAAATAAAGATTTTTTAAAACTAAACATACAATTTGTCATTCTGCAGGAATCTCAACCGCATCATAAATACGGATTTGATTTTATGGAATGACAAATTTAATTTAATAGATATTGTAATTAAAAAAAATGAAAAGTATTACCGTATTCTGCGGATCAAGTTTTGGTTCGGAAGACATTTATAAAGAACAGGCAACTTTACTAGGAAAGACATTAGCAAAGAAAAATATCACACTCATTTATGGAGGTGCCAATGTCGGATTGATGGGTGCGGTTGCAGACGGATGCTTATCTGAAGGCGGAAAAGCAATTGGCGTTCTTCCACATTTTTTACAGTCAAAAGAAATTGCACACACGCATCTTACCGAGCTGATTTTGGTAGAAAGTATGCACGAAAGAAAAACTAAAATGAATGATCTTTGCGACGGTGTTATTGTACTTCCCGGAGGTTATGGAACATTGGAAGAATTTTTCGAAATGATTACCTGGGCGCAGCTCGGACTTCATAAAAAACCTATTGCTATTCTGAATATCAACGGATTTTATGATGATTTGATTAAAATGGTTCAGACAATGGTGGATAAAGGATTTTTAAAACAAATCAATCGTGAAATGCTTTTGGTGAGTAACAATATTGACGAGTTATTGAAAAAAATGAGAGATTATCAGGCTCCGATGGTTGGAAAGTGGATTTCTAAGAAGGATGTTTAAATCCTTTATCTTTTAATAATAAGTATTTGACTTTTTACAATTCATTTCCTTAATAAAAACTTAACTATGAAATATATTTTTACAGAAACAATTGAAAACTACTTAAATGAAAAGAAGAAAAATTATGGTAATACAAACTTCGCGATTAAATTTAAAGATGATTTTCTAAAATCCATTGAAAACAATATTTTAAATTCAAATCAATATAAAATAAAATCTTCCGTTGGCGGTGGTAATTGGGCAAATATTCCTTGGATTGCTATTTTTGATAAGTTAGTAACTACTACTGCACAAAATGGCTATTATCCTGTTTTTCTTTTCAGAGAAGACATGACAGGTTTCTATCTGTCATTAAATCAAGGTGTTACTGAAATTTCTAAAACATACAAAAAAAAGAAAAAAGACGTTTTACAAATTAGATCTGAAAATTATCGAGCAAAAATAACTGTTAAGAATGATTTTAATTTAAAAAAAATTGATTTAAAACTTTCAAATAACCAACTACCAGCAAAATTGTATGAATATGGTAATATATATGCTAAATTTTATGATAGTAAAACTATTCCTGACTCTGATACTTTAATTAATGATTTAAATTATTTTTTAAATATTTATCAAGAATTAATTTATAATGATAATGAAGAAATTAATGACATCTCGTTTAATAAAGTATTAGAGCACAAAAAATTAAAATATCATTATAGAATTGAAAGAAATCAGAGTATATCTAATAAAGTAAAAAAGATAAAAGGATATGTGTGTGAAGCTTGTAATTTTGATTTTACAAATAAATATGGAGATCTTGGTCATGAATTTGTGGAAGTTCACCATTTAATTCCAATTTCTAGTTTAGATCCTGGGGAAGTTGAAATGGATTTAGTTACTGACTTCGCCACTTTATGTAGTAATTGTCACAGGATGATACACAGACTTGAAGATCCAAGTAAATTAGAAGAGCTAAAACAATTAATAAAAAATGAATAATATTAATATAAAAATAGAACTCCCGAAAAAACAATTTCCGGGAGTTTATATTTTAAAGCTAAAATTTCTTAAGGATAAGGAGCAATTGCCACCTCAAGACCCTCCATCGCATCTGCAATGTGAAGCTGACAACCCAATCTGCTGTTTGGCTCTACATGGAAAGCTTCACCAAGCATAGCATCTTCCTCATCGCCCATCGGCTCAAGTCCCGGATCTTTAATAACGTAAACCTGACATGAGGCGCACATAGCCATTCCGCCGCAAACTCCGATGGTTCCTTCCTCTGCCAATTCGTACGAACGGATAATTTCCATCAGGTTCATTGACATATCTGTAGGAGCTACGATATCGTGAGTTAAACCTTCCCTGTCAGTAATTCTTATATTTATATCGCTCATTTTTCTTGCTGTTGTTAGTTATCGGTAATTTGAAAAAATTTGCTGTAAACCGACAACCAAAATCCAAAAACTAAATTAATCTATTTTCTTGACAACTGCTTTCTCAGCTTCCTTACGGCTGCCGTCGAAACCGTCTACTCCACTTACCGTGGTATACTTTAAAACGTATTTTTTACCCGGATTTAATCTGTTATAAACGCTTTGACACATCAAAGTCGCCTCATGGAAACCACAAAGAATCAACTTTAATTTCCCAGGATAGGTGTTGATATCACCGATTGCGTAAATTCCTTCGATGTTGGTCTGATAATCCAAAGCGTTGTTGACAACAATGGCATTTTTCTCAATATTCAATCCCCACTGAGCAATTTCGCCCAACTTAGGAGTCAACCCGAATAATGGAATAAAGTAATCTGTTTCAATATCAAAAGCTTCCTGACCGTCAATCTGAACTGTAATTGCCTCCACTTTTCCGTCACCTTTTATAGCAGTAACTTCTGCAGGAGTAATCAATTTAATTTTACCCTGATTTTTCAGATCCTGAACTTTCTCTACAGAATCCAGAGCTCCTCTGAACTCATTTCTTCTGTGGATTAATGTCACTTCACTTGCAACATTTGATAAGAAAACGCTCCAGTCAAGCGCAGAATCTCCGCCTCCCGCAATCACAACTTTTTTGTTTCTGAAATGTTCAGGCTCTTTTACAAAATATTCAAGACCTTTTTCCTCATAATCAGCAACATTGTCCATAGTAGGTTTTCTAGGCTCAAAAGTTCCCAGTCCTCCCGCAATTGCGATAGCCTTACATCTGTGAATCGTGCCTTTATTAGTTACTACTTCAAACCATTCATCATCAACTTTTTTATACGAAACAGCTGTCTCACCTAAAGTAAAACCAGGCTGAAACTGTTTGATCTGCTCCATTAAATTATCTACCAATTCACCTGCATTTACAGACGGATAACCAGGAATATCGAAAATCGGCTTCTTAGGATACAGCTCTGCCAATTGCCCTCCAGGCTGAGGAAGAGCATCGATGATATGGCATTTCATTTTAAGCAAACCTGCTTCAAATACAGCAAAAAGTCCCGTTGGTCCCGCCCCAATAATCAATATGTCTGTCGTTATCATAATATAAAGATAATTTAATTGTATGTAGCTGCAAATTTACTAATTTTAATGCGAAGCATATTTAATTGAACTTAAATAAAAAACTGAGATTTATCAAATCCCGTACCTTTAAAACCTGCTTTTTAATTGGCAGTGTTTTTGTAAAAATTTAACTTATGAAGAAATTATTTTATATAGCAGCGATATTTGTTTTCTTTTCGGGTGAAAGCCAGATCACAAATATTAATGATGGAGAATCTTTAACACTCCGAATTCACTACGGTTTTCTGACCGCAGGATCGGCAAATCTTACAGCAAAGAAAACCAACTATAAAGGTGTTCCTCACTTATATGTAAAAGGGACAGGACAGACAAGCGGTGCAGTGAAAGCTTTTTTTAAAGTGGAAGATTTATATGAAAGCTACATCAATATGCAGACAGAGCTGCCAAGTTACTATGTAAGAAACGTAAAAGAAGGAAGCTATTCTCAGCATTTACAGACCGTTTTCAATCACGACAATAATACTTTGGTTTTAATGGATAAAAAAACACCTGCAAATGGTTCCAAAACCATAAAATCTGTAAAAGGTGTTCAGGATATGCTTTCATGCTTTTATTTTTTAAGAAGCAAAACTCCCGCAGAACTGAAGACCGGTACTGTTTTTAATATGAATGTGTGGATTGATGATGAGATGTTTCCTTTTCAGCTTAAAGTAATAGGAACTGAAAATTTAAAGACAAAATTCGGAACCATCAATGCTCTGAAAATTATTCCATCTGTAAAAAGCGGAAGAGTGTTTAAACAGAAAGAGGGGGTTACAATGTGGGTATCAAATGACGCAAACCATATTCCGTTACTGCTAAAAGCTGAATTGGCTGTAGGCTCTTTGAAAGCAAGTATTGATAATTATAAAAATGTAAAATATCCTTTGAAATTTGTAAAATAATTGCAATTATAATTTAAATAAAACTTGATAAAAAACAGAGCGGCTTCTTTGCAGAAGCCGCTCTTAAAATATTAAGGTTAATTATAGAATATTTATTATTTGACGACGATTAACCTTAAAAGATCCGGTTTATTCCGGACTCTCCTGTATCTGTCACAGAGCCGGGAAAGCTCTGTGACTATACTAAGGATTACAACAATTGTGTTTTTAGAATCTTTGCGAATTTTTTTTTCGATGTAAAGTTTTTAAAAGCCTTATAAGTCTTCAAAAAACTTTGATTGTATGTTGTGTTTTTACCTCCCCAATCAAATTCTAAGTTTTACGCCTAATAATCTTTCAGTGTTTGTGTTCTGAAGTATTATTGTGACATTTTCTTGAGACAAAAGTACTAACATTTACACATCCGGACCTTTTAAATCATGTAGATATACATCAAGTCACCTGTAGATATTTATCTACAAAAAACAGAACCAAAGATGATTCTGTTTTTGTCTATATCAAAAAAATTAGATTGTACAATATTCAAATGACGGTTAATAAATCATTGGCGGTTTTTTATCAACTCAATAAGCTCAACAATATTTTGAATATTTAATTTATCAAATAATCTTTTTTTTATTGTACTGATGGTATTTTGCTTTACATCAAGCTGGTTGGCAATTTCTAAATTACCAAGACCTTTTGCATACAATTCTGCAACCTGCAGTTCTCTTTCGGTTAGGCTTAGTAAAGGATTTGCGGCTTTTGGATCTCGTAGTGAGCTCAAAAGCAAGCTTTGTGTTGCCTGAGAAATATACTCACCGTGTTGGAGCATCTTTCTGATGGCATTTTCTATTTCTTCTTCTTCGCTCATTTTACTGAGGAAACCATGAGCACCTGCATTGATGAACTTTAATGATTGTGTGTGTTCATCAACTCCTGTGAAAATCAGGATCTTAATTTCGGGTTTTATTTTTTTTATTTCAGGTAAAATGGCGAGACTGTTTCCATCAGGAAAATGTGCGTCAATAATAGCAATATCAATTTCATTTATTTTTAACGTCTCTAAAGCCTGTTGCAGACTGGATGCCTGTAAAACCTGACTGTCCGGCGAGATTTCTTCAATTAAAAACAGAAGCCCCTGTCTGATTAAACTGTGATCGTCTGCAAGCAAAAAAGTGACCGTTTTCTGATCTAATTTATTCATTTATTGATCTTTAAATTTAGAGAAAAAGAAACTGTAGTTCCTTCATTTAACTGGCTGTCAACCGATATACTGCCCGAATACAATTCTACAAGCTCTTTACACAGGCTCAAACCAAGACCTGCACCCAGATTTTCAACCTCATCAGAAATGATTCCCTGATAATAAGGTTCAAATATTTTTTCTAAATCTGATTTAGAAATTCCCACTCCGGAATCGGTAATCTGCGTAACCAATACAACTGTATTTTCGTCAACAGTTTCTGCGGAAGTTCTCACAGTGATTTCTCCGTTTTCTGTAAATTTATTGGCATTACCAAGAATATTCATAAAAAGCTGATTGATTTTTGTGCAATCAGAATACACTATGATATTCGGATCAATATTTTTATGCACAATAAAACTGTTACTTCTTGTCTGAATATAAGGTTCTATAGAGTTTAATATAGAATCAATCTCATTGTTAAGATTAAAGACAACAGGAATCAATTTGTTTTCCACATGCTGATTTTTTGTATATTCAAGAATCTGATTTGCCTGCATCAGCAAAGTATTATTGGTAAAACTGATTGATTTTAAATATTCTTTAATGCTTTCATCAGTAGTTTTCTTGTTGATTCTGTTTATAAAAATTCCAATGATTTTCAAAGGTGATCTTAGCTCGTGGCTCAACATTCCTAAAATTCTATTTTTGAAATTTAAATTTTCTTTGATCTGTTTGTTGGCAGCATTTAATTTTCTTTCATAAATAAATGCTATTCTCGTAAAATACATGATCAATATAGAGACGATGAACATCAGAATCATCAATCCTAAAACAAGATACATCCTGATTTTATTACTTTCAGAGTTTTGCTCTGCATATTCTTTTTCAAGATCAGACTTAGAATCTTTGACAGCAAATTCGTAAACATTCATCAATTCATTACTGTAGACCAAAAGATGATTAAAAGTTGTATAAAGATGGGTACTGTTGCTATTACTGTTATTTTGCTTTTTGATAATATGATATTGTATCTTCTTAACCTCCTTAGAATAATGATTGTTGACAAGATTCATCACACTGTCCATTTCATTTTTTATTTTTGAGGCAACAGGTGATGCTCCGTTTTTCACAGTGACAACCACACTGTCTTTCCGTACATTTTCTTTTCCTGCAATCGCATCTCCCAAACGTCTGAATAATCCTTTCTTTTTTATAGTATCTGTGTAGGTTTTTTTCTGTACCTCAAATTTATCGAAGTTGAAATCGTAATCAAACTTTTTCAGTTTAGGCACTTCATCACGGATGTTAAAATTTGAATTTGTTGATAATTGAGAGGTTGAATCAACGAGAAGCTTCAAATTCTCAACTTGTGAAGCATCTTTTTTCAGTGATGCAAAAATGTTTTTCAGTTTCGGATTTCTATATCTGAAATGATTGATACTGTCTAATTTTTTTGTGAGGCTGTTGACAGAATTAAAGTAAGATTTTAAATATTCGTCATCATTACTGATTACATACTTCTGGAAAAACCCCTGCGCATTCACAAGTTCTTTTTTTGAGGCATCTGTAAGATTCTCAAGTTGACGAAGCTCTTTTAACTGGTTTTCGATGAAAGCTAAATTTCTCCGGCTGACAAACTCGTTATAAAAAAAACCGGCTATGGTAATCTGTATTAATAAAATACATGAAATAAGAGAATAAAGAACAATTTTTCTCAACCTAAAATTCAACGTCTTTTTAAACATTCTTTGTGTAATTATTCTGATAAAAGTAATAAAAAATTCCTGTAAAAAATCATTTTACAGGAATTCTATTTATTTAATTATAAATTGATTATAATGTCTTAAATTGATCTAGTGTTCTTTTGTCATTTTCAAAGAACATCCTGATATCGCTCATTTGGTAGAGAAGCATCGTAATTCTCTCAATACCCATTCCGAAAGCATAACCCGAATATTTTTCAGAATCTATATTTACGTTTTTCAAAACTGCGGGGTCCACCATTCCACAACCCATGATTTCAAGCCAACCCGTTCCTTTTGTGATTCTGTAATCTGTTTCTGAGTTTAGTCCCCAATAAACATCAATCTCTGCGCTTGGTTCGGTAAAAGGAAAATAAGAAGGTCTCATTCTGATTTTTGACTTCCCGAAAAGCTCTGTTGTAAAAAACTGAATTGTCTGTTTCAAATCTGCAAAACTTACCTTTTCATCAATGTACAAACCTTCGATCTGATGGAAAATACAGTGCGAGCGCGAAGAAACCGCTTCGTTTCTGAAAACTCTTCCAGGCGACAAAATTCTGATCGGCGGCTGGTTTTCTTCCATATAACGGATCTGAACCGAAGAAGTATGTGTTCTTAAAAGAATATCAGGATTCTGCTCGATAAAAAAAGTATCCTGCATATCTCTTGCCGGGTGATATTCCGGTAAATTGAGTGCCGTAAAATTATGCCAGTCATCTTCAATCTCCGGTCCGTCTGCAACCGCAAAACCAATGGATTTAAAAATCTCGATAATTCTGTTTTTCACTAAGTTGATAGGATGTCTTGATCCTAAATCTAATGGAAAAGCAGGTCTTGTAAGATCTTCCTTTTCAAGGATAACAGAAGATTCTGAAGCACTTTTAAAGTCTTCAAGTTTGGCTGCAACAGCTTGCTTCAAAGTGTTGATCTTTTGTCCGAAATCTTTTTTCTGGTCATTAGGAACCGTTTTCAATGTTTCGTAAAAATCATTTAAAACTCCTTTTTTACCGTTAAATTTGATTCGGAAATTCTCAATTTCATCTTTGGATGTTGCACTGAAGCCGTTTACTTCGATCAGTAATTCTTCTATCTTTTCTGTCATTATATTAATCCTTTCAAAAATGTATCTGCAAAAATAAGGTTTTCCAATTAAAAAAGTTTTTAAATTATCATAAAAAAATCTGTCTTCTCAGACAGATTGTAATATTTTTTGTTAAAATCACTTTTTCATTTTTTTTAGGAAACGAACGAGGAAATAAATTATCAGAAACAAAAATCCACATATGAGAAATGGCGCTAAAGAATATCCAAAATCATAAGCACCTTCGTAAGAATTCATTTTTAATTATTTCTTTTCTAAAGCTTTTACACTAATCTGAAGAGTCACCTCATCTTTGATCACCCCGTTTTCAGCAGGACTTTGGAATTTTACTCCAAATTCTTCTCTCATGATATCTTTTGGCTCAGTTGCAATACTTACCGTCCCTTCGTTTACAGAAATATTGGCTTTAAACTGAATAGGTTTTGTAATTCCTTTTACTGTTAAATTTCCATCAAGAAGAGTGTTATAATCACCTTCTGCAGACGGAGTTACTTTTGTAATTTCATAAGACGCTGTCGGGAATTTTTCTGTTTCAAAGAAATCTCCGCCTTTCAGATGACCGTTTAATTTTGCTAATTTCTCTGCATCTTCCTTTAAATCCTCAGAGGTAAGAGAATTCATGTCTGCAACAAATTTTCCGCTTTCGAGTTTTCCATCTTTTACGGTAACATCGCCACTTTCAAACGTAATTGTTCCAAAGTGACTCGTATTTTCAGATTTGAAAACCTTATAGCCCTTCCACTCCACTTTGCTGTTTAATGTATCAAGCACATACTTATCACCATCTTTTGTAGTAGTAACGTCGCTGCCATTATTTGTAACAGGTTTTTCTTTTTGACAGGAAATGACGATTGCTGCAAAAAGAACAGGAACAGCAAAGTAAAATAGTTTTCTTTTCATATTGTAATGTATTATTTATTCTAAGATTAAAAAAAGCGCATCTGTATTTGTGAATTTGATTTCACGGCATTACGATTTTTATAAAAATTTTAACACTACGCTAAATTACTAAAAATATGCCAGTCTTCTGGAAAAACCACTATTTTTGTATGATGTTATTAGAGATAAACAACTTATATTTTTCGCATAACAAACAACAACCTTTGTTTCAAAACTTCAACCTCAAATTGGGTGAAGGGAAAATCATTGCTTTAGCAGGAGAAAGCGGTTGCGGAAAATCTACTTTGCTCAGTCTTATTTACGGATTGCTGAATTGGGAGGAAGGTGAGATCATTTTTGAAGGCAAAAAACTGATGGGTCCCAAAGGAAATCTCGTTCCCGGAGAACCCGAAATGAAATTTGTTGCCCAAAATTTTGACTTGATGCCTTATGCGACAGTTGCTGAAAATGTTGGAAAATTTCTATCAAATATCAATTTAGCAAAGAAAAAAGAAACCGTCAATGAACTTCTGGATGTTGTCGGATTATCAGATTTTGCCAATGTACTTCCGAAAAATCTCAGCGGCGGACAACAGCAGAGAGTTGCCATTGCGAGATCACTTTCAGTACTTCCGAAATTACTTTTACTGGATGAACCTTTCAGTCATCTTGATTTTGCACGTAAAATTGAACTTCGAGAAAAGCTCTTCAGGTATGTAAAAGATAAAAACATTTCTCTGATTATTTCAACGCATGAACTTCAGGACATCATTCCGTGGCTCGATCAGATTGTGATTCTGGAAAACGGAAGACTGATACAAAATGACAACGCCGAAGAGACTTACAAAGATCCCTACAATATATATGTTGCCAAACTTTTTGGAGAGGTCAATATTTTTTCTGAATCTCAAAAGAATGATTTTCAAATTTCAAATTTCGCCTACTATCCTCATCAGATAAAAATTTCAGATAATGGGTTTGATGCAGAGGTTTTAGAAAGCAGGTTTGCAGGAAGTCATTACTGGAATAAGATCATTTCAAAAGGTAAAGAAATGATTGTTCACACAGAAAGAAAGACAGAAAAAAATGTAAAAATCATTTTTAAAAAATAAAAATTAGCATTTAATAAGACGCTCGATGTTAGTTTGTGGATAAAATCACAACAAATATCTTTTTGATTATCAGGTATTTTAATAAATTTGTTATTACAACAGCATAAGGAAACTTTTGGTTAATTTTCTTCCGCCATTGAGACTGAAATTAGCATTTTTCTCCTGCAATGAAGTCTTGGAAGTTGACACTGTCCAATCTTTTCCTTTTATCAAAAATGCGTCCCGGTGAGGACGCATTTTATATTACTAAAATGTATTCTTAAGCCTTTTTCACAAATTCAGACTTTAAAGCCATTGAACCGAAACCGTCAATTTTACAGTCAATATTATGATCGCTTTCTGGTCGTAGACGGATATTCTTCACTTTAGTACCTGCTTTTACAGGTTTTGGAGCCCCTTTTACCGGTAAATCTTTCACTACAACTACAGAATCTCCGTCTTGCAATTCGTTTCCGTTGGCATCTAAAATTTTTCCGGAATTGTCATTTTCTGCAGCAGTTTCTTCAGGATTCCATTCGTAAAAGCACTGAGAACAAACCATCAGATCATCCTGCTCATAAGTAAACTCCGAACTACACTTCGGGCAAATAACTACATCACTCATATTTTAATTTTTTGCAAAGGTAATTTTTTTTTGCATTAGAAGTTAGAAGTTAGAAGTTAGAAGTTAGAAGTTAGAAGTTAGAAGTTATGCAAAATTAGAAAATCGTTTTATTACAGAATAAATCGGATGAATTCTAAAATCAGACTCGAAACTGTAATGGATAAGTCATAACCATAAACTCATAACTCTCAACTTAAATTCGTATTTTTGCAAGTTCAAACAGCTTACTGCAATTATGGAATTGATACACAGAAACTTGGCCATCGGAATTCACGATGCTTTACAAGAAACTTTTTTTGAGAAAAATAAATACGCCGATAAAGTAATCGAAAGACTTTTAAAAGCTCATAGAAAGTGGGGAAGCCAGGACAGAGCTGTTGTTTCTGAGATTTTCTACAACATCATCCGTTGGAAAAGACGTCTTGAATATTATATGGGTGAAAGTGTAAAACCTGATAATATCTATAAATTAATTGTTGCCTATTGTCTGTATAGTAAAACCAACTACAAAAGATTTGAAGAGTTTGAAGGCATCAAGATCGCTGATATTACTACAAAACTTAAAAAAGGAACAGTTCCTACAAAATCTATTGAATATTCAATTCCTGAATGGCTGGCTGAAACTTTAGAAAAAGAACTCGGCCCGATCTGGGAAAAAGAAATGAAAGCTTTGAATGAGCAGGCTCCAACAGTTTTAAGAGCTAATTCGTTGAAAACTTCAGCAAAAGAGCTGATTTCTGATCTTGCAGTTGAAAATGTTGTTGCTTACACCGTAAAAAATTATCCGGATGCAGTGCAGCTAGAAGAGAAAAAGAACGTTTTTCTTACAAGTGCGTTTAAGGACGGATTGTTTGAAGTACAGGATGCAACTTCTCAAAAAATCGGATATTTTCTTGATGTAAAAGAAGGTCAGAGAGTCGTTGATGTTTGTGCAGGAGCCGGTGGAAAAACACTTCACCTTGCCGCATTGATGGGAAACAAAGGTCAGATTATTGCTTTAGACATTTACGAATGGAAATTGGCTGAATTGAAGCGCCGTGCAAAAAGAGCCGGAGCTCACAATATTGAAACCCGTATGATTTCTGACAACAAAGTGATCAAACGTCTTCATGAAACGGCCGACAGATTGTTGATTGATGCGCCATGTTCAGGTTTGGGAGTTTTAAAAAGAAATCCAGACAGCAAGTGGAAAATCGATCAGGCTTTCATCGACAGAATCAAAAAAGAACAGCAGCAAATCATTCAGGATTATTCTAAAATCCTTAAAAAAGGTGGAAAAATGGTGTATGCTACATGCTCAATTCTTCCATCAGAAAACAACGAACAGGTTGCAGAATTTTTGAAAAACAACCCTGATTTTAAATTGATCAAAGACGAAAAAATAATGCCAAGTCAAGGCTACGACGGATTCTACATGGCTCTGATCGAAAGATTGGCTTAAATTTATTTAAATATACCATACAAACTACTCTATTTTTGGAGTAGTTTTTTTATTATTTACCTTTGTAAAAACCATCATTATATCATGATAAGAGCATTATTCACTAGTTTTTTTATTTTTCTATCTGTTTTAAATTTTGCCCAGACCTACGAAATTCAATACACGAGTTCGTACAACGGAAAAGTTCAGCCCAATCAAAATCCGGTGATTGTTTGGGTGAATGAAAATGAAAACTACATTTTAAATACCAAAATCAAAGAACAGAAAAATAACTATCCGTTTGAAATTAGCAAAATAGAAAAACCTTCTAACACGATTGTATCTTACGGATTTTTAAGTCCGGAAAATATTATTTCTACTTCTGATGCAGAATCGGTTGCAAAACAAAGTTTTGAATTTACCAATGAAACAAAGAAAATATTAGACTACAACTGTAAAAAAGCCGTAACAAAAATCAACTCCAATACGATTGAAGTCTGGTATACCAATGATCTAAAACTGAAAGGGGGACCATCAAGTTTAGGGCAAAATTTAGGCTTGGTTTTAGAAATCGAACGAAACGGAAATTCTGCAACGACTGCAACTTCACTAAAAAAGATCAAAAAATCAGGCATTGAAAACCTTATCAACAAGCCTGCAGCAACCACAGATCTTTTGAGTTATAAAGATTTACTCTGGAAAAGCAGATTTACTACTTTAAAAGTCTTTGAAAACGAGATTATCAATTTCTCAGATCAGTCAAAATCTGATGAAAACATAAAAAGATTTGCCAACGGAACAATCATTTTAAAGAAGATCAAATTCCCGAAGATTTCCGAGGGTGAAAATGTTTTTGCGGAACTGAAACAGCAATCCAACGGTGATGCGTATGACAGAACCGGAACGGTATTTTTTATCCCCGAAAATAAATCCCAATCTTTTTTTGACGGACTGGAAAAAGGCGTAAAAACACTTCCCCTTTTTGAAAACGGAAATGGTAAACAATATTTCGGGGTTATTTCTAATGAAAATTATCAGCCAGCGGTAGAACTTATGAGATTTTTTACGGCTTTTGGCATCAATAAGTTTAATAATTTAGAACTAAAAAATAAAACCTGGCAAACGGTAAGTCCGTTTCGACAAGACATTACTGAACTAAAGCCTTCTCTTTCGGAAAAAGAAATCTGGATCGGAACTTTCATCGGAAACTACGACAAAGGCGGCCATAAAGTAAGTTTAGACATCACCATCCACAAAAGCGATCAGATTGTCAACAAAAACAATCAGGTAATTCCACTTTTTAATACCACAAATATCATGGAAATGGCAGGACAGGATTATGCCACAATGTTTGATAATGAAAAAGGACTTTTTGTAGAGTTTAACCTAGAAAAAGATCTGAAAAATGCCCAGTTGAGATACATCACAACCGGACACGGCGGTTGGGAAAATGGTGACGAATTTATTCCAAAAGAAAATTCAATTTTTCTTGATGGTAAAATAACCTTCTCATTTATACCCTGGAGAACCGATTGCGGATCATACAGACTTTATAATCCTGCATCAGGAAATTTCCCTGACGGACTTTCATCTTCTGACCTAAGTCGCTCAAATTGGTGTCCCGGAACGATAACCAATCCAAACTATATACAATTGGGAGATTTAAAAGCCGGAAAACATACTATTCAAGTAAAAATTCCTCAGGGAAAACCGGAAGGAACGAGCTTCAGCGCATGGAATATTTCAGGTGTTTTATTGGGTTCTGAATAAAAACAAAACCTCCTTGCAATATTATTACAAGGAGGTAAAAACACAAATGATGAAAAAAAATTATTTCGAGCAACAAAGGAATGAAAAATATTTGAATTATTAATTATCATAGATCAATATTTTTTAACTTTTTTTGTTTTTGTTGATTTTATGCAGAATCAAGGCGTGAAAAATATCAATCTCACACCTCATAAAAGCAAGTCGATAAATAATATTTTTAATACATTTAAATTAATTAATGAAAAAAAATAATTTTAACTAATTTTTTATTTTAAAATTTATATATATTATTTAATTTTGCTTTCAAACTAAAAATAATATGTGCGGAATTGTATGCTTGTTTGACGCCAAACAACAAACCGAAATACTAAGACCTCAAGTCCTGGAAATGTCTAAAAAAATCCGTCATCGGGGACCGGACTGGAGCGGGGTTTTTCAAAATGAGAAAGTTTTGTTTTCTCATGAAAGACTTGCCATTGTAGATCCGACTTCCGGAAAACAGCCTTTATTTTCCAAAGACGGGAAAATCGTTTTAGCGGTAAATGGTGAAATTTACAATCACCGTGAGCTCAAAGAAGAATTTCCGGATTATGAGTTTCAAACTAAGTCTGACTGTGAAGTAATCTTGGCTTTATATCAAAAATACGGAAAAGATTTCATCGAAAAATTAAATGGAATTTTCGCCTTTGCCTTATACGATATTGAAAACAATATTTATCTGATTGCCCGTGATCATATGGGAATTTGCCCATTGTATCAAGGTTGGGACAAAAACGGAAACTATTATATCGCATCTGAACTTAAAGCTTTGGAAGGAATCTGTAAAAAAATTGATATTTTTCTTCCGGGACATTATGTTTACAATATTGAGGGTACAGAACTTCAGCAATGGTACAAAAGAGATTGGGAAAGTTTTGATGCTGTAAAAGATAATGTTACAGACATTCAGGCAATCAGAAAAGGACTGGAAGAGGCCGTTCACAGACAATTAATGAGTGATGTTCCTTACGGAGTTTTGCTTTCTGGAGGTCTGGATTCTTCGATAATTTCCGCAGTTACTGCAAAATACGCAAGACAGAGAATTGAAAGTGGCGATACACAGGAAGCGTGGTATCCGAGACTTCATAGTTTTGCGGTTGGTCTGGTTGGTTCTCCTGATTTGGCAGCAGCAAAAAAAGCGGCAGAACATATCGGTTCGGTTCACCATGAGGTAAATTTCACCGTTCAGGAAGGTTTAGATGCAATCCGTGATGTGATTTATCATTTAGAAACCTACGATGTTACTACAATCAGAGCTTCCACGCCGATGTATCTTTTAGCAAGAGTGATTAAATCGATGGGAATTAAAATGGTACTTTCAGGCGAAGGTGCAGATGAATTGTTTGGCGGATACTTATATTTTCACAAAGCTCCGAATGCAAAAGAATTTCATGATGAAACGGTAAGAAAACTTGGAAAGTTGCATCTTTATGATTGTTTAAGAGCCAACAAAGCATTGATGAGTTGGGGAATTGAAGGCAGGGTTCCCTTTTTGGATAAGGAATTTATGGATGTTGCGATGAACGTAAATCCTCAGAATAAAATGATCAGTAAAGAAGAAGGGAAAATCGAGAAATGGGTTTTGAGAAAGGCTTTTGAAGATCTTTTACCAGAATCTATCGCATGGAGACAGAAAGAACAGTTCTCGGACGGAGTAGGATATTCGTGGATTGACACACTGAAAGACATCGCAGAAAAATACGTAACTGATGAAATGATGGCGAATGCAAAATTCAGATTTCCTTTGAATACCCCTCAAAATAAGGAAGAATATCGTTACCGAACGATTTTTGAAGAGCATTTCCCAAGTGAAACCGCAGCTGCAACCGTACCTTCTGTACCTTCTGTAGCTTGCTCTACTCCTATCGCATTAGAATGGGATGAAGCATTTAAAAAAATGAATGACCCAAGCGGGAGAGCAGTAAAAGTACACGAAACCTCTTATTAAAATCAACAAATTTATCAATCCTGTATTCTTACAGGATTTTTTCTTGAATAAAATCAATAATATTTGGATAATTTAACTAACTATTAAACTTATTATCTAATAAATAATTATATTTGAAAAATTAAAAAAAATCTTTGCTGTAAAATGAAAAGAAACATTACAATTTTATTTGCTTTACTATCTGTAAGCCTAGCTTTTGGACAAGGTAAATATGGAAAATATCTTAATTCTAAAAAGCTGGCTCTTACCTATAAAAGTGTAAAACCTGCTGAGAAAGATGATTACTATCAGCAATATTATTGGTTGGTAAAAGCTGAACAGTTAAAAACATTTCCTCACCTGAAGGATATAAAGCCCGTGGTTCTTTACAACTTTGTGAAAAAAGTAAACCCACAAAATCCTACAAAAAAATTGGATGACAGAGGTAAAGAATTGAGAAAAACAGCAGAATTATCTCTGGATCAATATTTTAAAAACAAAAATTTCCAAAACAATCAGGTATTACTCTACAATTTGGAAACGTATGTAGATCCTTCTCAGGGTGAATATTTCACTAAAGTAGATGCTGAAAAAATTAAAGAACTGGTACCAAAAGAATTTTTCGGTTTTGCTTCTTTAAACAAAAAGACGATGGAAGAAACTAACTATTATCTTTGGGTTGACAAGAAAAAAGACGAATTCAAAATTGTAGATATCATTCCAAGCGAGAAAGACAAGAAGTTTTACGCTTCTCTGAAACAGTATTTACCAAAATACAAATTCGAGAAAAAGTATATGCCGACCGTAAAAAAAGGAACTAAAGCTGATAAAACAGACAAAGATTTCTTCTACATCATGCCCTTTGAGCGAAACGTAGACAACATAGAATACAAAACGGATGATTTTGAAACATTCACACTAAGCCAGGTAAAAAGAGAAGGCGAAGCGTGGATCGGAGTAGAAAAACCTAGAAAATAAATAAGAAAGTCCTGTGAAATCTCACAGGACTTTTTTAATTTTATACAATGCCGACAAAAATCTCTCCCAGACAGACTGTAAAAAAAGTTCTTCCGCTCATTCTGGCAACTGCCATTTTTATGCAGATGCTCGATTCTACAATCCTTAATACTTCGCTGCCTTCGATCGCCAGAGATTTAGATGAATCTCCGCTGAATATGCAGAATGCAATTATCAGCTATGTTTTGACATTGGCTGTCTTCATGCCTGCAAGCGGATTTTTGGCAGACCGTTTCGGAACCAGAAGAGTTTTTATTTTTGCTCTTGTACTTTTCAGTTTAGGCTCCGTATTTTGTGCACTTTCTCAAAATCTTACCCATTTGGTAATCTCAAGAGTCATTCAGGGAGTTGGCGGAAGTTTGATGACACCTGTTGGAAAATTGGCCCTCATCAAAACATTTGAAAGAAACGAATTGCTGAAAGCGATGAATTTCGCCATCATTCCAGCTTTGATCGGTCCGGTTTTAGGTCCTTTGGTTGGTGGTTATATGGTTGACTACCTTTCGTGGCACTGGATTTTCCTGATCAATATTCCCATTGGATTATTGGGAATAATTTTAGGGTTAAAATATATGCCCAATTACAATTCACGGGAAACCGACTTTGACCTCAAAGGCTTTATGATTTTTGCAGCAGCTTCTCTCCTGCTTTCAGTTTCACTTGAACTATTCGGAGATATGCAGAATATCACGCCGGTTTTACTGGTATTTATTTTAGGATTTTTGTTCCTATATTATTATTACCGACATGCCAAAAGAGGAAACAATCCTATTTTTCCGTTAAATTTATTTCAGGTGCGTACATTTCGGGTAGGAATCGTGGGAAATCTTGCGACAAGATTAGGAATCAGCTCGGTTCCGTTATTGCTTCCTCTGATGATTCAGATTGCATACGGTCAATCGGCGGTCACTTCTGGTTGGATTATTGCTCCGATGGCTCTCACAGCAATGTTTGGAAAATCTTCAGTTCTTAAAATTTTAAATAAGTATGGCTACAAAAGAACTTTAATGGTCAATACATTCATCATCGGCATTTTAATTTGCTGCTTAGCGATCCCGGATATTCACTCATCTTTGTATTGGTTTATTCCGATTATTGCCATTTTAGGATTTTTCAACTCGATCCAGTTTACTTCAATGAATACGATTTCTATTGCAGATTTACGGAATTTCCAGACCAGCAGCGGAAATTCTCTAATTTCAGTGAATCAACAGCTGGCAATTGGGTTCGGAATCGCATTCGGTTTAATTGTTCTTAAAATTTATGAAAACAGTCCTGAACTCATCCGTCATGAAACTCATAATGCATTCCGATATACCTTTCTTACGGTAGGAATTTTAACGATTTTATCAAGTTTAGTTTTCAGAAGACTTCACACCTTCGACGGTAGAAACATGAAATCCGAAGAATAAAACTCCCTAACTCTAAAACTCTCCAACTCAAAATTCACAACTTACCACACATCAATGTAATTCTAGCCTCACTGTCCTAATTTTGTTTAAAATTAAAACAAACATATTATGACAACTAAAAAAGTAGAAAACGTAATTCCACCAAAACCTGCGCATTTTGTAGGCGATGGTTTTAGGGTGCATAATTTTATTCCGAGTGTTCAGAAACTCGATATGAAGAGAATGGATCCGTTTATAATGTTAGATTATAATTCTAAATTTCATTTTAATCCTTCCGAAACTCCAAAAGGTGTCGGTGTTCATCCGCACAGAGGTTTTGAAACCGTAACAATCGCCTATCATGGAAAAGTGGAACATCATGACAGCGCAGGTGGCGGCGGAATCATCGGTGAGGGTGATGTACAATGGATGACTGCGGCAAGTGGCGTGCTTCACAAAGAATATCACGAGAAAGAATGGTCTAAACAAGGCGGGATCTTCCAAATGGTTCAGCTTTGGGTGAACCTTCCTGCAAAAGATAAAATGAGCAAACCGAAATATCAGGCGATTTCAAATTCAGAAATGAAAAAAGTGGATTTAGGTGAAAACGGTTTCATCGAAATTATCGCCGGAGAATTTGAAGGAAATAAAGGTCCTGCATTTACTTTCAGCCCTGTCAATCTGATGAATGCAAAATTAAAATCAGGCGGAAAAGCAACCTTTAATTTTCCTGCAAATTTTAATACTGCCGCATTGGTTATCGAAGGAAGTATTATGGTCAACGGTGAAGAAAAAGTTCCGACCAACAATTTTATTTTATTTAAAAATGAAGGCGAAAGTTTTATCATTGAAGCAACCGAAAATTCTATTATATTAATCATCAGCGGAGAGCCGATCAATGAACCGATCTTTCCTCACGGACCATTTGTAATGAATTCCAGAGAAGAAATCATGCAGGCTTTTGAAGATTTCAATACCGGGAAATTCGGGTATCTGGAAGATTAAAACTTAGCCATTAATTTAGAAGTATGTTTGTCATTCTGTAAGAATCTAAATTCAGAGTTATCATCAACATTCAGATCCTTTCAGGATGACAAACTAAATGTTTAAGTATATAAATTTAATTCACAAACATAAAATATAAAAAATCATGAAACCAGAATTTGAAAACATCCCGTTAATAAAAAACGAAGAAAAAAAGAGATTTGAAATTGAATACAATGGTCATTTCGCATTTATCGACTGCAAAGAAACAAGTCATCAAATTGCTCTCATTCACACAGAAGCCGAGCCTGAATTGGCAGGAACAGGAGCTGCCGCTGCCGTAGTTGAAAAGACTTTAATTTACATCGAAGAAAGCGGAAAAAAACTTCTTCCTTTTTGTCCGTACGTTTTTGCTTTCATCAGAAAACATCCGGAATGGAAACGCATTGTTGACGAGAGATTTGAAGGGTACAGCAAACTTTAAATTTACGCAAACAAGCATCAGCATTGAAAATATTTGATTACATTAGCTTATCTGAAAAATAAAAACCAAATCTATCATGTCAAACATCGGACTTATTTTAGAAGAAAAATCAGCAGATATAGGAAATTTTTTGGTGGGAAGACTTTTGCCTTTCCGTGAAAAAAGAGCGGTCGGACCTTTCGTATTTATCGATCACATGGGACCTGCAGAATTGAAGGATTATCAGAACTTAGATGTTCCTCCACATCCGCATATTGGGCTTTCAACTTTAACTTATCTATTGGAAGGATCAATTTTTCATCGAGACAGCATTGGAAGCGCTTTAGAAATAAAACCGGGCGCAGTCAACTGGATGACTGCCGGAAAAGGTGTTGTACATTCAGAAAGAACTCCGGAATATTTACGGGAAACCGACAAACGACTTCACGGATTTCAAATCTGGGTAGGTCTTCCGAAACATCTGGAGCAAAGCGAGCCGACTTTCAGCCATATTGAAGCAGATGAACTTCCGGTTTGGGAAGAGAATGGAGTACAGTATAAATTGATAGCAGGTGAAGCCTTCGGAAGAAAATCTCCGGTTCCGGTTCACAGCAAATTATTTTTTATTGAAATTAAAACTAAAACGGCTCAGAAAATAAGCATCGGGCAAGATCTTTATGGAGAAGCTGCAATGTATGTTCTTGACGGAACCGTAAATATTGAAGATAATAATTACGGATCAAAACAATTGCTGATCGCCAAAAATACTCAACTTTGTGAGTTTGAAATGAGCGAAAATGCGACTGTTTACCTTTTCGGAGGCGAACCTTTTGATGAAGAACGTTTCATTTTCTGGAATTTCGTCAATTCAGATAAAGCATTGATAGATGAAGCAAAAGTAAACTGGAATGATCAGAATCACGAAGCTTTCCCCTTAGTTCCGGGAGATGAGAATGAATTTGTTCCGCTTCCGAAAGCAATTTTAAACAGAAAATAAAACAAAAGCCACTTGTTTTTGTAAGTGGCTTAGTTTTTTGAAAAAGAGCATAAAGATTAATTCTCTCTTTGAGCTTCAGAAAGTTTCGTAATAAAATCTGTCCAAAGTTTAGAATCTTCAGGGGTCATTTTAGACGACCAGGAAGCGTGTTGTGCAGTCCATTCCTGTGATTTTGCAGTAAGTTCCTGGCTTTTTGCTACATCTCCGGCTTTTGAAGCTGCAGACATTTCAGAAACCATTGTTGCGTATTCACTCGCAAATTGCTGAACTTCCGGGTTACTGAATTTTGGGACTTGTACTCCATCAACAGTAACACCTGATCCGTTCGAAACTTTTTCTTCTGATGCAGCCGAATTTTCTGTAGCAGCGATCTCAGCTTTTGAGGTTTCTTCTTTTTTGCATGCTGTAACGCAGATTAACGCAACAGCACCCAACATGAGGATAGTTTTTTTCATAAATATTTGATTTTATCTGTATTACAAATATAAATTAATTTATGAATAATTTAAATAAAAATATATTTAACCTTAAATTATTCAACAAAACTAAGCATAGCATAATAAATCAATAAAACAATTATTCCATAATAACAAATCTTTACAAAATAAGAGCAGTTCTTACTTAAATTAAATTTTGATTAGTTTTATAAAAAAATAACAATGAAAATATTAGCATTTGCAGGAAGTACATCCTCCACATCCATCAACAGAGAATTAGTGAAATTTGTTCTGAAAAGTTTTCAGGAAAATGAAATCAATTTTATCGACCTTAATGATTTTTCAATGCCTGTTTTCTCAGTTGATCTAGAAAAAAAAGGTTTTCCGGACGAGGCTTACAATTTCCTGAAGCAAATTGAAGAATGTGATGTAATTATCTGCTCGCTTGCTGAACATAACAGATCTTACAGTGCCGCCTTTAAAAATATTTTTGATTGGGCTTCGAGAATCAATGTAAAAGTTTTCCAAAACAAACCTATGCTTTTGATGAGTACTTCTCCAGGTGGTTATGGTGGCGGAAATGTTATGAATACAGCAAAAACCTTCTTCCCACAATTTGCGGCTGATGTGAAAGAAACTTTTTCTTTATCTAAATTTTATGAAAACTTCGATTTGGAAAGCGGTGTGATCAATCCGGAAATGCTGAAAGATTTAAATGAAAAAATTGAAAGCTTTAAAAACCAGACTCAATCTTAAAATCATGGAAACACATAAATATTCTAATGACAGCATTAATGTAATATGGCAACCTCAAAAGTGTATTCACTCCGGAATTTGTGTGAAAATGCTTCCAAATGTTTACGATCCGAAAGCACGACCCTGGATCAAGGCAGAAAATGCAACTTCTGATGAACTAAAAAATCAGATCAATCAATGTCCTTCCGGTGCATTAACTTATGAATTAAAAACTGAAAAATAATGGCTGTAACTGTAAAAGCAAGTCTAGGCAAAACAAAATACTACACAGAAGTGGTTGCAGGTGATAATAAATTAATCACCGACGAACCCATTGACAAAGGCGGAAAAAACGAAGGATTTAATCCTTTTGAAATCCTGGCAACTTCTCTGGCAAGCTGTACTGCTGCAACGCTGCGAATGTATATCGAAAGAAAAGAATGGGATGTAGAAAAAATTGACGTAGAAGTAGAACTTGAAAATTTCCCTTTGACAAAATTGGCAGTTTTTAAAAGAAATATTAGTTTTGAAGGGCAGGGTTTAGATGAAGATCAACTAAAAAGGCTTCACGCAATTGCAGATGCCTGTCCGGTACACAAAATTTTAACCAACCAAATAGAAATTCAAACCAAATTTTCATAATATGATAGAAGTAAAACAAAACAACGACGAAAAACACGGAAGCTTTGAAGCTTTAATAGATGGAAAAAAAGCAGGATTAATGACCTATACCTGGGCAGGTGAAGAAAGATTCATCATCGACCACACCGAGGTAGAAGAAGAATATAACGGAAAAGGCGTTGGAAAAGAAATGCTGATCAAAGCTGTAGAATTTGCAAGAGAAAACAGTAAGAAAATCATCCCGCTTTGTCCGTTTGCCAAGGCGACTTTTCAGAAAAACGAAGATTTGCGTGACGTGCTTTAGTTGATTTAAAATTAAATTTTCAACATACACCCTTTCAGAGTTCAGAACTCTGAAAGGGTTTTTCGTTTTATGAAATTTTTATCTCGCAGATTAAACTGATCCAGCAGATTTTTTATATATTTTGCCAAATCTGCGAGAGTTAATAAAATCAAATATCATCCAAAAACCTGTAATTCTTCCCTCCTAAATCTCCATGCTTTCTTCTTTCCAAAAAAAACTATATTTGCTAAAATTTAAAATCTTAGCATGAATACAGGAACTGTCCTTTTGCTGTTTGTTTTCGTTTACTTCGTCGGCCTTTTGGTGATCTCATATTTTACGAGCCGGAATTCTGATAATCAGTCGTTTTTCATCGGTAACAAAAAAAGCAAGTGGTGGCTTGTTGCTTTTGGGATGATCGGAACCAGCTTGAGCGGAGTTACCTTCATTTCTGTTCCCGGAACCGTCGGGAAAATGACCGGAAGCGAATATATTTATGGCGGATTTGAATATTACATGATGGTAATCGGGTTTTTCATCGGATATTTTATTGTTGCGGCGATCCTGCTTCCACTCTATTATAAGATGAATCTAACCTCTATTTATACTTATTTAGGAAAAAGGTTTAATGTAGAAGCACATAAAATTGGTTCGGTATTTTTTATCGTTTCGAGAGCGATCGGCGCAACTGCGAGACTGTATCTTGTTGTCAATGTATTACAGATATTTTTACTGGAAGGTTTAGGAGTTCCGTTTTGGCTGACTGCGATGGTACTTTTGCTGATGGTGCTTTTATATACATTTGAAGGCGGTGTAAAAACGATTGTGATTACCGATACGTTGCAGACTTCATTTATGATTATCAGTCTGATTGCGTGTATTGTTTATATTTTATCAAATTTAAATCTGTCTTTTGGCGAAGCTTATACTATTTTAGGTGAAAAAAATTATACTCATTTTATTAATTTTGATCCCAATTCCAAAACATTTTTCCTGAAAACCATCTTAGGCGGAATTTTCATTACCATTGCAATGACGGGTCTGGATCAGGAAATGATGCAGAAAAATATTTCTGTAGACAATCTTCAGAATTCTAAGAAAAACATGCTGACTTTCGCAGGAACATTGCTTTTTGTGAATCTTGCCTTCTTATTTTTAGGTGGTTTGCTTTATCTTTTTGCTTTGCAGAACGGCGCAGGATATTCGCAAATTACAAATATTGTCGACGGAAAAGAGGTTGTTTCTAATGTTTTCGGATTTAAAGATGCTGCGGGAAATGTGAAAAACATCATGGGAGACGATTTGTTCCCGGCTTTATCGCTAAACGGTTATTTCCCGATGACGATCGCAGTGATTTTCATCATCGGGTTAATTTCGGCATTATTCCCTTCTGCGGATGGTGCTTTGACGGCAGTGACGAGTTCTTATTGTGTAGATTTATTAAATTTAAATGAAGATAAAACCAGAACAGAAAAGCAAAAGAAACATCTTCGCATGAAAATTCACTTGACATTCACGGTGGTTTTCTTTATTTTAATTATGGTTTTCAAAGCGATGAATGACAAATCAATCGTTTATCTGATCATGGAAATTGCGGGTTATACATACGGACCGCTTCTGGGACTTTTTGCATTCGGAATTTTCACCAAATTTAAAATTTCAAGGAAATATTCAATTCTTGCCGTAACACTTTTAGCTCCGGTTCTTACTTATTTAATTAACTATCTCGTAACAACTTACACCGATTACAGAATTGGTGTGGAACTGATTATTTTAAATGGATTGTTAACGTTTATCGGGTTGTGGCTGGTGAAGAATAAGAATTATTTGAAGTTGGTATAAAATCTGACAATTATTAAATTTAAAACAACTTAAAAATGTTATTAAATAAAGTAAATTTATATATTTCAATAATTACATTCTTAGTTGTAAACAAAATTCATGCACAAAACCCGCTGATTCAATTTACTGACAAAATAGATTTTAATATTCTTAACGAAATAGTTAAAATGTCTGATGATAAAGTTTATGTTAGTAATACAAACAAAAATCATCTATCAGAAGATAGCCTTTTCTATTTTTATGATAAAAATGGAAATAAAGCAATTGAAATAGGTTATGAAGTTGCTTATCCCTTTACAGGAAAATCAGCAATTGTTAAAAACAAAGGTAATTGGGGGCTTATCAATCGTCTCGGTGAATTTATTTATCAGTCACAATTTCCTTTTCCAATAAAGTTATCTTCTTATGAAAAATATGGAATTTTCGATGATGGAGGAATTATATACAACTTAAGAAGTGGTACACAACAATCTGGGTTCATCAATTGCGCTGAGCCTATGACTCCCGATTATTTCATTGTCAAAACACAATCAGAAAAATATAAATTAGTACATACAAAAGAGCAAAAATCTATTTTTAAATCAGAAATGGATTCAATTATTTCACAGAATTTTTTAATGTATAACAACGGACCAAATTTACTCATCTTAAAAAAGAAAGATAAATACGGATTATTTCTTTCTAATGGTAATGAAATTTTGAAAATTAAACATGAAAAAATTCAATTCTTAGGAAAGTATATAATGTTACTTAAAGATAAAGTTTGGAAATACTACTTGTTCGAAAACAACAAGTTAAACTTAATTGTTTCTTCAGAATTTCAATGTGCTACTCCTACTTATCAAAGCAATACTATTGGTGTATATTTAAAAGATGAAAAATATAATATCCTAAAAACCAATGGAGAAAATTTATCTCAGGAATTTGATTATATTAACTTCGATGGAACTTTTGGTGTTGTGAATAATTCAATAGTGATATTTAATTCAAAAGCCGGTTTTCATATATTTTATAAAAAATAGAAAATACAACACTTTCCAAAATTTCTGTTTAAATAATTTTTATCAAACTTTTCAAAATATAATTTAGACGGAGAAATAACAAAGCGAAGACAAGAAAAACGGTGAAAGCTTAATAAACTCTTGAATCCAAAATATTATAAAATACTCTCACATATTTTAAGTTCAAAAAGAATTAAAATAAAATATCGGAAGAAAATCTCATTTTTTCGCATTTCCGTAAGCCGACAAAAAATCGTAAATTCGCATGTATCAATTCTAATAATAAATCCTAATATATGAGTAAAAGTATTGAAGAGCTGAAATCTCTTACAACACAAATCAGAAGAGACATTTTAAGAATGGTTCATGCTGTAAATTCAGGGCATCCTGGTGGAAGTTTAGGCTGTACAGAGTACTTCACTGCGCTTTATGGTAAGGTTTTGAACTACAAGTTACCATTCACCATGGAAGGTAAGAACGAAGATCATTTCTACCTTTCAAACGGACATATTTCACCGGTTTTCTATTCTACTTTAGCAAGATTTGGTTTCTTTCCGGTAGATGAATTGAAGACTTTCAGAAAATTAAATTCAAGATTACAAGGTCACCCAACAACTCATGAAGGTTTGGAAGGAATTAGAATCGCTTCAGGATCTTTGGGTCAGGGACTTTCTGTGGCACTTGGTGTTGCTCAGGGTAAAAAATTAGACGGCGACAATTCTTTGGTGTATACCCTTCACGGTGACGGAGAATTGCAGGAAGGTCAGGTTTGGGAAGCTTTGATGTATGCTGCAGCTAAAAAAGTAGATAATGTGATCTCTACAATCGATTATAACGGACAACAGATTGACGGAAGCACAGAAAATGTACTTTCATTAGGAAATCTTCATGCAAAATTAGAAGCTTTCGGATGGATCGTTTTGGAAGAAAAAAACGGTAATGATCTGGAGGCCGTAATTGCTATTCTTGAAAGAGCAAAAACGGAAACAGGAAACGGAAAACCAGTTGCAATCATTCTTCACACAATTATGGGTAATGGTATTGATTATATGATGGGAACTCACGCTTGGCATGGTAAAGCTCCAAATGATGAGCAGTTGGATACGGCTTTCAAACAATTGTACTTAGAAGCTCCGGCAGATTATTAATTGTAACTAATAAATAATTGGTAATCAGTAATAAATAATTTAGTAAAGAAATAAAACCGCAAGGTTATATGTTTCGTATAAAAATTTAAAATTCTCATGAAATATACCTATACAGAAAAAAAAGATACACGTTCAGGATTTGGGGCTGGATTGGCTGAATTGGCTGACAAAAACCCTAATGTTGTAGCACTTTGTGCAGACCTTATCGGTTCTTTAAAAATGGAAAAATTCATCGAAAAAGCTCCTGAAAGATTTTACCAAGTCGGTATTGCCGAAGCAAATATGATGGGACTGGCTGCAGGCTTAAGCATCACAGGGAAAATTCCTTTTACGGGAACTTTTGCTAACTTCTCTACATCAAGAGTGTATGATCAAATTCGTCAGTCTATTGCTTATTCTAATAAAAACGTAAAAATCTGTGCTTCTCACGCAGGTCTTACTTTAGGAGAAGACGGTGCAACCCACCAGGTTTTAGAGGACATCGGAATGATGAAAATGCTTCCTGGAATGACCGTAATCAATACTTGCGACTACAACCAGACAAAAGCTGCTACTTTAGCTATTGCTGACTTTGAAGGCCCTGTATATTTAAGATTCGGAAGACCAGTAGTTCCTGTTTTCATTCCTGAAGATATGCCTTTCGAAATTGGTAAAGGTATTCTTTTGCAGGAAGGAACCGACGTAACGATTGTGGCTACTGGTCACCTTGTCTGGGAATCTCTGCTTGCAGCTGAAGAGCTTGAAAAAGAAGGTATTTCTTGTGAGGTAATCAACATCCACACAATTAAACCTCTTGACGAAGAAATCATCTTAAAATCAGTTGAAAAAACAGGAAAAATTGTTACTGCTGAAGAGCACAACTATTTAGGTGGTTTAGGAGAATCAGTAGCAGGAATGTTGGCAAGAAAAAGACCTACAAGACAGGAATTTGTAGCTGTAAACGATACTTTCGGAGAATCTGCAACTCCTGCTGAGTTAATGAAAAAATATAAAATCGATTCTGCAGCTGTCATTGATGCTGTGAAGAGAATTTTAGCATAATATATTCATTTGAAATATATTTTAAAGCATCCAAATTGGATGCTTTTTTCTTTAATTGAATTTAAGATTCAGCAATTTTAATTGACCTTTAACAATTTTGCATCTTATTGTGTCGCTCCTACGGAGCTGAATATTTTTATGCTTCTTTATTGCTACAAACGTTTAGCAATATTTTAGGTGTGATTCCATTTTAGAATTATAAACGCTAAAAAAACTAACGGTTATAAACTTAAGCTAAAATCATTTCGAACGGTTCCTTAAAAAAAACGAACTAAAGCCCATTTCTATTAATACTTTTAAATATTTATTTTCTTTTGATCGAAGCTCAGCTTAATTCTTAAAAGCTTCAATACAATTTAATGGCTCAAGAAAATTTAAAATCATTATCTGAAAAACTTCCACTTCGGAATAATCGCCAGCATTCCAAAACCTGTAAAAAGGAAAAGATTGGTGACGTCTGAATATAGGAACGTAGACAAATAATAATTGTGCATAAAGAAATGCAGAACAAGCATTACCGGAAAAAGAATGATGCCTATTTTTCTGTAAAAATACATCAGCACAATTCCTGCAATCATTAAGATATCTATTGAGAAAATAAAGTAGAAATATCCGGAAGGAATATTCAGGGTCTTATGCTGCAAATATTCGTCAAAATCTAATCCAACTCCCATCAAAGTAAACAGCAGCAGAGCAGCTAAAGCCAAAATAAACCCCCATCCTTTTTTCGGATCTTCATCAAAATAACTGTATTCTTTATATTCCTTTTCCATAATGCAAAAATAAAGAACTTATGAATTACTTCATAAGTTCTCTGGTATTTATATCGTCTAAATTTGATTAAATCGAGATTGCGTTGATCAGTCTATTTTTGTCACTTAAGAATTCTTCCATAGAAATCATACTTTCAGTTCTCATTACATCCTGAATATCATCGATCTGATAAATGATCTTTTTCGCATCCTCAGTATTTTTTGCTTTTACTTTACAGAAAATATTATATTTTCCTGAAATAACGCTTGCTTCTACTACGTTTGGAATCGTTCCCAATTCCTTCAAAACCTCTTGTGTGCGGTTTGATTTTGTTAAAAGAATTCCGATAAAAGCTGTAAAATGATAGTCTAGCTTACCATAATCTAAATTAAGAGATGATCCTAAAATAATACCTGCATCTTCCATTTTCTTCACCCTTACGTGTATTGTACCTGCAGATACATCCATCTGCTTAGCAATTTCTGTAAAAGGCATTCTTGTATTTTCTACTAAGAAATCAAGAATTTTCTTGTCTATTTCGTCCAGTTGATAGTTCATATAGTGAAATTATATTTTTCCTAAAAAATCGATAAATTTTTTACAAAATTAAGAAAAATAAATTAACTAAGAAAAATATATTAAAGATTAACAATAATTAACACATATGACAAAAATCATTCAAAGATTCAGATTATTTAACCTGTGATTTTACGGAATCTGTTTTTATTTCGTTATTGACAGGCACCTGCTTTTTATCTTTTTTCTTCTTTTTAAAGAAAGAATTGAAGCTTCTACTCCACACAACACCGCCTCCATAAGCTTGATTCGCAGAGCCGTTTGTTCCTACAGTACCAACACCCATCCCGATATTGGTAGGTTTTGAGTATCCCCTTAGCAATAATGTACCGTCATTTTTTTTAGAAATATCATACTCTATAGTTCCTTCACCAGAGAGATAATTGGTTTCTGTAGCATCCGTTTTATTTAAAGGAATACCAAGACCCGTCTTTACGGTAACTCTTGGCGAAAGATCAAAGCTGACTCCGGCATTTGCACGATCTCCTATATTAGAATTCTGATCTGCTTTTACATAATTCAAATCAATCTGAAACTCATTACTCATCGTATTCAGTACAGAGCCCAGCTGTTTCAGGATCATATTATACCCAGAAGATTCTGCCACATTACTTGCATTAAAAGTCACTCCGCCCGTACTCGATTCATTAAACATATTGAGCAAAAGTATTGAACTGAACTGTAATACATTTTCACCTTCTGTCTGATTGATTTTTGCCGCCAGAGTTTCTTTAACCTGACTTGAAACATCTAAAGCCGTAACATTAAGATCTATTTTTGGATCAGTAAGAGTATTGGTAATTTTTGTTTGCAGCAAAATACTGATTGGCTGAAGATTTCCCATATTAAGATATGCCCCTGCGTTGGAAACCATTCTTACATAATTGGCTGTGATATCAAGCATTGGTTTCATTGCATCACCGTCCCAGCGTATGCTGCTGTTTTTCTGAATCTGGAATGTTCTGTTCAAAATTGCTTTGGAAACAAAAGTTCCGCTGTCTACCATATAAGCACCATTCATTGCAATATTTCCCTGTCTCCCCATCTGGAATCTTAAATCATCCGCAATACCTTTCACAGTAATATTCCCGACGTCATCACCTACCAAAACGTTTACCGTAGTTCCTTTGTCAACATCAAGGCTGAAGTCGATATTCATATTGGCTCCGGATTTTTTCTTGTCTTCCAATGTTACAAGACCGTCTTTCCCTTCTTTCAGGAATCTCAGCATTTTAAATTCTTCAACATTTGATGTAGAACTTGAATTAAAAGTAAATGTACTTCCATTCAGAGCCTTCATATTCGGGGTAGATAAATTTAAAGCAGAAACAGGACCGTCAACATACAAATCACCCTGCCCATAAATTCTTCCCCAGAAAAGATCATATTCCTTTTGAGTAGTATTCAGCATCAATAAATTATCAGCTCTCATGACAAGGTTGACTCCCATTGAGGATAAAGTTTCAAACTGTATTGCCCCGGAAATCGTTCCCTGTGAGTTTGATCTTCCATCATGTACACCGATATTGTTCAGGATCGCCAAACCTTTTGAAAGTGGGATCACGGTATCATCAAACGAATAATCTACACCCGTAAACAGAAGTTTTAGTCCAAATTCCTTTAAACCTATGTCTCCACTGTAATCTAAATTTTTCAGAGTTCCGTTGATTTTTAAATCGCCGGTTGCTTTCCCTCTTAAATTTCCGAAAATAGTCTGTACAAACTGTTGCGTAAAAGCCAAATCAAATTCACGAAGTTCTGCTGTCAGATCGATTGTCGGAGAAGCTGTGTTATTATTGACCGTTCCAGTTAAATGAAGGTTATTATTACCTATTACTCCGGCAGAAGTCACTTTCACATCTACATCATAAACATTAAGTGAATAGCCATTGACAGCAGAAATGGTAAGATCTCCCATGTCATTTCCGTTCATCATAATATCATCAACAGTCAGATCTACGAGGGGCTGCAAAGTATTTTTATCCATCTTGATCTTCACGCTCCCATTGGCTAATCCTTTAATATCCATAGGATTTCCTCCAGCCTGCATTTCGAGAAGTTTTTCAATTGCAAAATCCTGAACTTCAGCATCCACATAGAAATCTTTTGCTGATTTAAATATTGATTCATTAATCAAGAGTGAGCTTTTATCTGAATAAATTCTAAGATTCCTGACTTCAAAATCTTTTGTATTTTTCCGGTAGCTTATATAATGATCAAGCTCAGGACTTGTATCAATTGTCCATTTGACATTATTAAAATTAACTTCAGTCGGCTCAAATCTGAAAATATAATCCCCTTCCGGATTTGTTGACTGATTAAAGTTGACCGCATAGTTTTTCAGATTGTCATCAAGCTCATCTTCAGGACTGCCATGCTTAAAGCTTGTTGCAATTCGTAATGTTGTATTGTTTTCATTCTTTCCGGTGAGAAGAATGTCTTTCAGAATATTTTTATTGTACTCTACCCTTTTGATTTTGGCATAAAGCTGCTGATCAAGATTTGCCGTGTTGATTCTCACCATCACACTATCAACTAAGGCACTGTCTCTCGTAACAACATCCCTTTCATTGATTTTATAATCAGGATTTGCATTCGCCAAAGCCATATCTGCATCCGTAATTTCTTCCTTTTTGGTCATTACATATTTCAGTGATGCGGCGTCGAGATTTAAAATTAAATTATTTGAATTTCCGTCATATTCACCTTCAACAGTTGCTCCTTGAGGAAGCTTGAGATCCGGCATAAAATAACTTACCAAACCTTGCTGAACATCGAAATTCATTGCAAAATTTTGTCCGCGGTACAGTTTTCTCGGTGGTGGACCCACTAAGATTTTACCTAAACCATTTTCCACCATTCCTGCCAAATCAGCAAGATTATACTTACCTGAAATTTTACCATTTACAGCTCCCGGAGCATCTACATCAATTACGCGGTTTCCACCTTCTATAAACGTTTTTATCTTAGCGTTAGGAATCTGATAACGCTGTGTAGCAGTTGCAAAACTGATATTATTTGCCACAACGTCAAGATTTAAATCATTCACATTAGTCATCGCCATTTTTCCGTTTACCTGACCGCTTACAATCTGACTTCCGGATTTACCAGTGAAATAATTCATGTTCAGATGCGTAACGTTTGCATCAATATTTGCCGAAATTCTTTTAGTGCTAAAATCAATCAAACCTTTTACAGTTGCTTTTGCCTGTTCATCATTAACTGTTATTAAACCGTTGTATTTTCTGTGATCAAGCAAACCATCCAGATTCAGATTATTGATTTCCTTATTCATGATATCAATGCTTGAAATCTGAGATCTTGTCCTGATCCGCATCGTATTGACATCAAAACTCTGCCCGTCAATATTGAATTTTCCTGAAATAAGCCCCACCGTTTTACTTTTGGTAATCACCGAGGTATTTAAATCTCTTACTTCTGCGTAGCCTTTGTATTTAGGCATTGCAGTGCTGAAATCTGTCAATGAGAAATTGGTGATTTTTGCCTGTCCGATTCCTGTCATCAGATTTCCTGAAGAAACATACACTTGTTTTGGAGTTACTTTTACATCTCCATTGTATTTTAGTTTTCCGAAATCATCAGCGAAGTTTTTCATTTTCTTCGAAATGAAATTCGGCATCATCGCTTTCAGATCTTTGTAAGTGAAATCTGCGGAAAGATTATTGGTTTCAATTAAAAAATTACCTTTCAGCAAATTGGTAATATTCATTTTCTGAGTGGCAATGTTCACTGAAGGATTTCTGATCAGGAAATTATCTAACTTAAATTTATTTAGCGGACCAGCCATTTTTCCGCTAATGTTGAAAGGAATATAATTGTCCCAATTGGTCACAAAATAAGAAATATCGTAACCGCTTAACTGGCTTCCCAGCTTAAGATTCATATCCCATTTTACCTTATTGGTAAAATCTGCCCACGAACCTTTATTGAGATTAAATTTAATATCTCCCTGAAGAAGCGAATGATCAGTATTTAAGGTTAAGTCTTTAAGAAAAAGAAAATCTTCTGTCATCGAAAAATCTGTAGAAAAAGTATCTACAAAATGCGCTTTCCCCCATCTTTTGGTGGTAAATGTAAAATTATTGATGGTTGCATTGATATTTGCACCATTCACTTTTACTCGTGGAGCAATCAGATTGACATTGGTTGCAGTCAGCCATTTGCCAGGCTCTCCCGGAGAATTCTGATTGACAATAGAAACTTTAGAATCTAAAATCTCCAATCTTGAATTTAACTGAAATGGTGGTTTTGTAGGATCTTTCTTTTTACCACTGTCAAAAAGCTGTGTAAATCGTATGAAATTTGAAATACTGTCGCCTTTGTAGGTAATAACTTTTATATCTGCATCTTTCAGAGTCAGCCCGTTAAAACTTAAAGAATTGTTTTTTCCGATGTTGGTTGCCAAAGAAAACCAGTCAGAATTGGCTTTAAACTCTCTGGCTTTAATGAAATCTAAATTTTTATAATCTTTTATTCTTAAACCTTTAATCGTCACATCACCGAAGAAATCAACCTCTACACTTTCGGTAGACATTTTTGCCTTAAAATCTCTGTTAACAATCTGTAAAGCCTGATCTGCAGCCCATCTTTTGGTAACCGGAAGATTGATGGCGATAAAAATAAGAACAACAATTGAGAGAAGCGTCCAGAAAAGAATGAGCAAAAGTTTTGCCCACCAGGAATAGCTGGTAACATCTTTTGCAGCCTGTTTACCAAATTCCTGAGCGGTATCAATCGGATGATGAATGGCATCAGAAGCAAGCTCAGAAGCCTCTTTCACAGTCTCCTGAACATTATCAACCGTCTTTTGTACCTGATCTCCTAAGTTTTCAGCTACTGATTTTTTATGCTCATTTTCGTTATTATTCTCTAACTTTGCCATTACTATGAGTGACTCTATAATTTTAGGTATCGAATCGTCTTGTGACGATACTTCAGCAGCCATTATCAAAGGAAATTCTATTCTTTCAAATATTGCCGCAAACCAGGAAATCCATAAAGAATATGGAGGTGTGGTTCCTGAGCTGGCGTCACGAGCTCATCAGCAGAATATCATTCCTGTAGTAGAAAAATCCTTTACCAAAGCAAATATACAACAAAATGCAATCTCTGCCATAGGCTTTACCCGTGGTCCCGGACTTTTGGGATCTCTTCTCGTGGGAACTTCTTTTGCTAAGTCTCTGGCTATGAGTTTAGACGTTCCTTTAATTGAAGTAAATCACCTTCAGGCGCATATTTTGGCGCACTTCATCGACGATGCAAATCCTGTGCCGCCAAAATTCCCTTTTTTGTGTCTTACAGTAAGCGGCGGACATACGATGATTGTCTTGGTGAAAGATTATTTTGACATGGAAATCATAGGCAAAACGATTGACGATGCAGCAGGTGAAGCATTTGACAAAATCGGAAAAATTTTTGATCTTGATTATCCGGCAGGACCTATTATCGACCGTTTGGCAAAAGAAGGAAATCCTGATGCTTTTAAATTCAATAAACCTAAATTAGAAAATTACGACTACTCGTTCAGCGGAATCAAAACTTCAGTTTTATATTTCATTCAGAAAGAAGTAAAGAAAAATCCCAATTTCATTAAAGAAAACATGAACGATCTTTGTGCTTCGGTACAACAATGCATCATTGAAATTTTAATGAATAAGCTGGAGAAAGCGGCGAAAGATTTAGACATAAAAGAAGTAGCGATTGCTGGTGGAGTTTCTGCCAATTCAGCTTTAAGACGAGTAATGCAGGACAATCATGAGAAATTAGGCTGGAATATTTACATCCCAAAATTTGAATATACAACCGATAATGCCGCAATGATTGCAATGGTTGCCCAACTGAAATTTGAACGTGGAGAATTTACGGATCTAAGAACAACAGCAATATCGAAATACGATTTGTAAAAGAAATTTTCTTTCCCCAACCCTAAAAGTAGAAAATTCTATAAAATAACGGATTAAATAACATCTACAGATGAAAGTATTATTAGAAGAAAAAGTATTGGTAACGCATTCTAAAAAAAACTCAAAATATTATTGGGTTTTAGAAACCATTACAGGAAAAAATGAAGTAACAGAAAAATCTGAAGACGAAGATTATTTAATGACTAGTTCAGAAATAGGATATGTTCAAAATGTAAAGGAAGAGATTATCGAGAAGATCAACTCAGAAAATGTATTTAGTTTTGCTTACGAACCGAAAGAAGGAGATTATTTATCCATCAAAAATAATTTAAGAAAAAACGAATATCTGAATTTAATTTTTATGAATAACAGGTGGATTGAAGAGATTTACGCTTGTTCATACAGAGATTGTGACGGCGATATTTATACCACGATAAAGACCGGAGTGGCATTTTTAAGCGATAATGAAATTACGTTTTAAAAAATAATAACTTTTCTATGAAACTTTTTTTTGGAGAAATCAATAACGGAAAAGCAATCATCAACGACGAAGAACAGCAACACATCGTGAAAGTTCTTCGTATGAAAGATGGTGAAGAAATTCATGTGACCGACGGAAAAGGAAACTTGGCTTCCGGAAAATTAATGATTGAAGGTAAAAAAGCAGGAATCGAAGTTTCAGAAATCAAAACTGAAACTCCAGATTTCAGTCCGAAACTTCATATTGCGATTGCTCCGACAAAAAATATTGACCGCATTGAATTTTTCGTTGAAAAAGCAGTCGAAATGGGAATTTCTGAAATTACGATTCTTCAGACCGAAAAAACCGAGCGTAAGAATCTGAATATTGATAAAATCAGAAAACAGGCAATTGCGGCGTCAAAACAAAGTCTGCGATTTCATTTTCCTGTTATTAATGATTTGATTAAACTACCTGATTTTCTAAAAAACGTAGATTCAGAAAGTACTTTTGTAGCGCATTGTAACGAAAATTTAGAAAGAATTAATTTACATAATATTCCAAAATTGGAAAGCTACACTTTTCTGATTGGTCCTGAAGGTGATTTTTCAGATAAAGAAATTCTATTTTTGGCTGAAAAGGGAATTAAAGCTGTTTCACTAGGAAGTCAAAGATTGAGAACAGAAACTGCAGGAGTTTTTGTGGCAGCCTGGAATTATAATAAGATGATTTAATTTCTATTTTTATCTTTCCCTTTAATTATTGGCCACGTAATTCCGATATGACCTGTATTAATGGGCAAACTTTCAGCTTTTACTAATCTGAAATTGTAACCGATATAAAACTTACCACCCCAACCGCCAATTCCAAAATAAGGCATTATTCTCGGGACAAATTGTTCGAAATTGGTTTGAAGCTGTATTTCAGTACCAAAAGTGAATCCTGCTCCAACACTGATTCCAACTTTGGGAGCAACAAAAAAATCATATTTATCGCTCAGGCTAAAATCACTTCCAATATAATAAACTTTTGAACCACCGTGATGACCGCCATATTTGAAAACCCTAGCATAAGCCAATTCTATCGTATGCATTTTTCCGGCTTTCCATGTTTCTGTATTGTCTTTTGCATCGCCGGAAAAATGATATCCAGCCAAAAATGCGGGATAAATAGAGGTCTTCATATTTCCTCTATTATAAAACATCGAATCATTTTTTGATTGTGAAAACAAAAATCCTGAAAAAAACAGAAATAAAAGAGGGAATAATCTCATTATAATGATTTAAAATTTTAATAATAACTTTTAAAAAGTCAAATTATTATCCCTCAAATACTTTCCAAAAATCTGCTCACCACTTCTGATTGAATTTACAGTCCATCGGATTTTCATTCTCAACAGTTTTTCTTCATTAAGTTTGTAATCAATATCAGATTTCATCAGCTTTTGTTTTAACTCGTACATACAAATTGAGGCAGCAACCGAAACATTAAAGCTTCTTGTAAAACCATACATCGGGATCGCTAAAGTTTCATCTGCAAAATCTAGAATTTCCTGAGAAACGCCTTCCATCTCAGTTCCAAAGACTAATGCAATCGGTTCTGTAATTTCATATTCAGGTAGCATTTTTGCGTTATTTTCAAGAGAAACAACGACGATTTTGTAGCCTTTATCTTTAATTTTCTGGAAAGATTCCATATTTCGGGGTAGTTTTTCTACTTCAACCCATGTATCTGCACCTTTTGTTACTTTGAGGTTCGGTTCGAAATTGTTTTCTTCCTGCAAAGCCAATACTTTATGAAAACCACAAGCTTCCACGGAACGCACAATTGCAGCAGCATTTCTAAACTGATATACATCTTCCAAAACCGGAAGCACAAAATCTGAACTTTCAGGAGCGAAATGCTCAATCTTCCTCAATCTTTCATCCGTTAAAAACTGCTTTAAATACTCGTAAGTTTTTGCTAAATCTTCCATCTATTTTCAAATCTTTGCAAATTAACGTAATTTTGAAATTCTGAACCTGAAAAGAAACTCAAAATCTTTAATTTAAAGTAAAAATGAAGCGAAAAGTCCTTCTTATTTATACTGGTGGAACGATCGGTATGGAAAAAGATTACGAAACCGGAAGTCTCCGTGCCTTTGATTTCGGAAATATTTTTGAGAAAATGCCCGAAATGAAGCTGATGGAATGCGAAGTTTTTGTACATCCTTTTGCAAAACCGCTCGACTCTTCTGATATGGGACCTGAAGAATGGAGAATTATCGCCAATTACATCTTTGATAATTATAAAAAATATGACGGATTTTTGATTCTTCACGGGACAGACACGATGTCTTATACTGCTTCAGCATTAAGTTTTATGCTAAAAGGTTTAACAAAACCTGTTATTCTTACAGGTTCACAACTTCCGATCGGAGATTTAAGAACGGATGCGAAGGAAAATCTTCTGACAAGTTTGTACTACGCAAGTTTGTATGAGCAAAACGAAGCCGTGATTCAGGAAGTAGCGATTTATTTTGAATATAAATTATTGAGAGGAAACCGTACCCTGAAATATTCTGCTGAGTACTTTGATGCCTATTCGAGTCCGAACTACCCTATTCTGGGACAATCCGGAGTGCACCTTAAAATTGATAAAGACAATTTATTCCGTTGTGACGGGAGAATTGAATTTCATGTGGATGCGCATATTTCTGAGGATGTTTTGTTCTGGAGAATTTTTCCCGGAATGAAGCTGAATCATTTTAAAGAAATCCCGAAAATGAAAGTTCTGATTTTGCAGGTTTTTGGCTCAGGCACGATTTTCAGCAGTCAAAAAACGTTGGAAACTTTGCAGCAAATCAGAAATAACGGAACTGAAATCGTGGTGGTAAGTCAGTGTATTTCAGGAGGCATATCGTTTGGAAAGTATGAGAATAGCAATATTTTCGCAAAAATAGGAGCGATCAGCGGAAAAGATATGACGGCAGAATCTGCGATCACAAAATCGATGCACTTAATTGATAACCCAAATTACAAAGGAAGTTTTGCCGATAATTTTTCAAGAAATATTTGCGGAGAAATCAGTGAATAGGAAATAAGAATTTGTTAATTCAATAAAATAGCCTATTTTTGCAGTCTTCAAAACATAGAGAGGTGTCCGAGTGGTTGAAGGAGCTACCCTGGAAAGGTAGTATACGGGTAACTGTATCGTGGGTTCGAATCCCATCTTCTCTACATAGCAGGAGAAATGATTATTATTATCGTTTCTCCTGTTTTCTTTTGTTGGCAACTCATTGTTAATCTGAAAAATAAGATTTACGATGATGTTAATTCGGGTGGTTCGATAACGATTTCTGTCAAATTCCATTTTTTCGGGGAAAATCGAACCGATAATTTTCCTTTTAATCGCAATTCCCACTTCCGAGTACGTTTTCCAGATATTTGTAAGATTTTCAATAGCCTTACAAATTTATTGAAATCAGCAAATTGATTCATAAATCTGAAAATTTCCGGGATTATTTTGTAATTTCCGCTAGTCTAACCTTTTAAAATATTTATATAAAATGATTAGAAAAATTATAATTATCAGTACCGTTTTAATTCCATTGTTTTGCTTTAGTCAAAAATATTTTTTCATCTATGAGTATACCTTTAAACCTGACTCCTTACATTTGGAGAAAACCGAAACTGAATTAATGGGATTACTTATAGATAAAAATGAATCAACGTACATCAGTCTGAAAAAATTGAAAAGAGATTCGGCAATTACACAGAATATGGAGTCAAACAGAACATCTTCAAATATGTCAGTTTCTTTAACCACTTTTCCGAAAGAAAAAGTTCCTGGTATTATTCAGAAAAATTGGCAGTCAAATGAAGCCGTATCCTACCTGTCTGTAAATGGTGACAGGTTTAAAATCACTCAGCCTATTGCATATAACTGGCATATACAAAAAGAAACAGATGAGATACAAGGTAAGAAATGTCAGCTGGCAACGATGGAATATAAAGGTAGAAGATATAATGCCTGGTTTACCAATGAAATTCCCTTTTCCGAAGGGCCTTATAAGTTCGCAGGACTTCCTGGTTTAATTGTAAAGATCGAAGATACAAAAAAACAACATATCTGGGAGTTGAAAGGTATTGAAAAGTTCAGAAGTATGAAATTCAACTTTTCAAAATATATTCCTATTTCTGAAATACAATACAAAAAGGCCCTTGAAAATTACATCAAAGATCCAATGAGTAAAATGAGAGAACTTAGGCAAAGATATGGTATTACAAGCTTAACATCAACTTCTCCCGACGGCAATTCATACTCAGATGCTGATTATGAAAAAATGAGAACCCGGGAAGTAAAGGACAACTTTAAGGAAAACAATAATTCTATTGAACTTGATTAAATGGCATCCTTAGCCTATGTATATAATCTCTCAACTGAATAATAGTTATAAAAAAGTTGAAATTATCACGAATTTAATTCTAATAATACCTTCAAATCATTGACTAGTTGGTCGATATTTGTCCATTATTGACTACAAAACAAAAACCAGATCGATTGATCTGGTTTTTTGCTTGAAATGCAATTTCAAAAAGTGCATTTCAAAAATATAATGAAGTGAATAAATGTTGATATTAATTGAATTAATCAATTACAAATCGTCAGAAAACTGTGACCTCTCATGTGGATTTTCATCATGGCTTCAGATCTTAGTTCGGCATAAATGCTTTTTTCGAACGCTTCCACAGCTTTCAGTTTCTGGTCGATAAAATCTGCAATTCTCACTACCGAAAAATAAAAGTTCCTGTACAATGCCATATCAACTGTACTTCCAAAATGAGACAGAAAAGCCTTTAAAAAAGGAAGTTTTTTCTGATGCAAATCATAATCGAGACAATATCCTGTTTTTTCTTTTGCCGTGATGATTTCGTAATGATTGATGTAGTTTAAAATCGTCTCATTTTCTTTCATCGAAATTTTATTTTTCTGAAAGTAATGATGAATTCTGTCTAAAATATGTTGAGCATATTCCATCATGCTGATGGTTTTCAACTCGGAAACGTTGTTGATTCCGGTTTTGAAACTTTTTGCATTACCATGATTCATGTTGAATGAAATCCCGAAGTTTTCATGGTACGGAAAGAAACAGTTTTTCACTTCAATCATTGCATCTGCCTGCAATCGGTCTTCAGAAAAGTTGTAACACAAATACGGTTTGTACATCTCTTTTACATGAAGTAAAAAATCTGTTTCATTCGTATTTTGGTCGTTTTCAAACCACTTTTCAAGATTGTTATAATATTGATTTTCGAATTCTCTGAAACTTAAATAAAACGGAATTTCCATAACTCTTAATATTTTATACTGCAAAGCTATAGGTGTAATGCGACAAAACTTGACGTGTTTTATTTTGAAATTTAATTTTATTAAAAAAAAGCCCGGCTCTGAAAACAGAACCGGACTTCACGATTGAAATAATGATATATGAATAAAAAACTAACTTACTTACTTCCAGCCGCCACCTAAACTTTTGTAAATATCGACAACAGTGCTTAACTGTTTTTCTTTCGCTTCGATCAACTCCATTTTTGCGTCTAAAGCATCTCTCTGGTTTAATAAAACTTCCAGATAATCTGCTCTTGAATTCATAAAAAGCTGATTCGCAATATTGATAGATTGATCTAAAGCCTGAGTTTCCTGAGACTTTAACTGATAATACTGATCAATGTTTTTCACTTTAGACATCAGGTTTGAAATATCCAGATATGCATTCAGAATAGTTTTGTCATATTCATACAATGCCTGAATCTGTTTTGCATCTGCTGTCTGGAAATTGGCTTTGATCGCACTTTTGTTGATCAGTGGTCCTGCCAATTCGCCAACTAAACTTGTAGCGATTGACTCGGGCAATTTAACCAGATAAGAAGGTTTAAAAGCTTCCAAACCTAACGTTGCTGAGATTTCCAGAGAAGGATAAAACTCTTTTCTTGCTGCTTCAACATCTAATTTTGCCGCATTTAATTCTAATTCAGCCTGTTTAATATCCGGACGATTTGCCAATAACTGCGACGGAATTCCCGTATATACTGTTTGCGGAATGATAGACATAAAACTTTCTTTCGTTCTCACAATTGGCTGCGGATAACGGCCACAAAGTGCATTGATCTGATTTTCTTTTTCCGTGATTTCCTGACGAATTGTGTATTCCGTAGCTTTTGATTTTGCCAGTTCGGCTTCAAACTTTTTCACTGCCAACTCTGTTGCAGCTGCGGCCTGCTTCTGAATTTTTGCAATTTCTAAAGCTCTCGTCTGCAATTTGATGTACTGCTGAATAATATCCAACTGATTATCCAACGCCAACAATTCGTAATAATTGTCAGCAACTTCCTCGATCAGATTAGACAGAACAAAGTTCTTTCCTTCTACTGTTGAAAGATAATGAGCTACTGCAGCATCTTTCTCAGTTCTCAATTTTTTCCAGATATCGATTTCCCAGTTTGCCATCAAACCTCCTTCAAAATTCCCAAGTGGATCCGGCATTTCTTTTCCTGGCTCGATTTCAGTGGATGCGTCTCCGGCTCCTTCACTCGTGTAACGACCGGCTTTACTTACTCCGGCTCCTAAACCTGCTCTTACAGACGGACTTAATCTTCCCTTTTTGGCAACAATTCCGCTTTTGGCAATCTCTATTTCCTGAAGCGTAATCATTAATTCCTGATTATTTTTCAGAGAGGTTTCGATTAAACTAACCAAATTTGGATCTGTAAAAAACTGTCTCCAAGGGGTAGTTCCGCTGTTGTTATTAACGTCCTGTTGTTCATTTTGACTAAAATTCTCAGGAATTGTATTTTTTACTTCATCCTGAATAACGGTCGCCATTGGCGCCTTACAACTTGCTAAAACAAGCGATAAGGCGATGGCTGCTATATATTTATTGTAAATCTTCATGTTTATCATCGTGTTGGTAAGGTTCTGTTTGTTCAGTTAAAGGATTTTCTTCTTCATATTTTGCCAATCGGGATTTATCGGCAATGGTTCCGAAAATGTAGTATAGTCCCGGAATAATCAGCAGTCCGAAAACGGTTCCAATAAGCATTCCTCCTGCTGCTGCTGTACCAATCGTTCTGTTTCCAACAGCTCCCGGTCCGGTTGCCATGACCAAAGGAATCAAACCAGCAATAAATGCAAATGAAGTCATCAAAATCGGTCTGAAACGGATGGCTGCTCCTTCGATGGCTGCTTGAGCTACAGGAATTCCTTCTTCGGCTTTTTTCTGAACGGCAAATTCAATGATCAATACAGCATTTTTACCTAAAAGTCCGATGAGCATAACCATTGCAACTTGTGCGTAGATATTATTTTCTAATCCTAATAATTTTAAACATAAAAACGCTCCGAAAATACCTGTAGGCAACGAAAGAATGACCGGAAGAGGAAGAATAAAGCTTTCATACTGCGCTGAAAGAATTAAATAAACAAATCCTAAACAGATCAGGAAGATGTAAACGGCTTCGTTCCCACGGCCTACTTCATCTTTTGAAATTCCTGCCCAGTCGATACCGAAACCTCTCGGTAATGTTTTATCGGCAACTTCCTGAATGGCTTTTATTGCCTGTCCGGAACTGTAGCCCGGAGCCGGAGTTCCGCTCACCTCAGAAGAATTGTACATATTATGTCTTGTAATCTCGGAAAGACCATACACTTTTTCCAAATGCATAAAATCTGAATACGGAACCATCTGATCTTTATCGTTTTTCACATATAATTTCAATAAATCACTTGGCAAAGCACGATATTGTGGACCCGCCTGAACAATCACTTTGTAAGGTCTGTCGAAACGGATGAAACTGGTTTCATAGTTTGAACCGATTAATGTTGACAAATTATCCATTGCTTTCTCGATGCTTACACCCTTTTGTTCGGCTAAATCATTATCAATTTTAAGCATATACTGAGGGAAACTTGCAGAATAGAATGTGAATGCAGAACCTAGTTCCGGACGTTTTTTCAATTCTTTCACAAAATCTGTACTTACCTGTTCCATTTTTTGGTAATCACCGCTTCCTGCTTTATCCAAAAGTCTCAATTCAAATCCACCTGCAGCTCCATAACCTGGAATAGAAGGCGGCTGGAAAAATTCAATATTGGCTCCCGGAATATTTTTGGCTTTTTCTTCAAGCTTTTCAATGATTTCGGCAGCAGATTCTGAACGGTCTTCCCAACTTTTAAGGTTAATCAAACATGTTCCTGAATTTGAACCTGTTCCTTCCGTTAGAATTTCGTAACCAGCCAATGAAGAAACTGATTGTACTCCGTCAATATCTTCAGATTCTTTCAATAATTCTTTGGCAATCTGATTCGTTCTTTCTAGTGTAGAACCAGGTGGCGTCTGAATAATTGCATAAATCATCCCCTGATCTTCTCCCGGAATAAATCCTGAAGGCAGTGAGTTGCTTAAAAAGTAGGTACAAGCACAGAAAAGCAATAATAAAGGAAGTGTGATGAACTTTTTAGTAACTGTTTTATTCAGCAGCTTCTCATATTTTCCTGCTCCTTTCGTAAATACATTGTTAAATTTATCTAAAAGAATCGTGATCGGACCTTTCTTTTTAGCTTTTCCGTGATTGTTTTTTAGAATTAAAGCACATAAAGCCGGAGTCAAAGTCAATGCAACAACTCCCGAAAGAATAATCGACGAAGCCATTGTAATGGAAAACTGGCGGTAGAAAACCCCAACCGGACCAGACATAAACGCCACCGGAATAAATACAGCCGCCATCACCAATGTAATTGCGATAATTGCACCGCTGATTTCATGCATTGCTTCTTCAGTCGCCTTTAATGCAGAAAGTCCTTTTTCTTCCATCTTGGCATGAACGGCTTCAATCACAACAATCGCATCATCGACGACAACACCGATTGCCATTACCAATGCGAAGAGCGAAATCATATTTAAAGTGATTCCAAATGCGGACATCACCGCAAATGTTCCTACCAACGAAACCGGAACCGCAATTGCAGGAATCAACGTTGAACGCCAATCTCCAAGGAATAAAAATACCACAATCGCTACCAAAATAAAGGCTTCAAATAAAGTATGAACCACCTTTTCAATCGACGCATCAAGGAATCTTGAAACATCATAACTGATATCGTAATGCATTCCTTTCGGGAAATTGGTTTTTTCAAGATCCGCCATTAAGGTTTTTACATTTTTGATAACGTCACTTGCGTTTGATCCGTAAGATTGTTTTACAGTAATCGCTGCAGAAGGTTTTCCGTTTAATGTAGAATAGATATCGTACATCGAAGAACCAAATTCGATATCGGCAACATCTTTTAATCTTACAAATTCTCCTGCTGATTTAGCTTTAAGAATAATATTTCCGTAGTCTTTTTCATTATTAAAACGTCCCGGATATTTTAAGATATACTCAAATGACTGAGAACGTTTACCCGAACTTTCACCTGTTTTACCTGGTGAAGCTTCCAAACTTTGTGCGTTAAGAGCTTCCATTACTTCATCTGCTGAAATATTGTAAGCCGTCAAACGATCCGGTTTCAGCCAAATACGCATTGCATATTCTCTAGTTCCCAAAATATCGGCAAAACCAACTCCGCTTACCCTTCTCAATTCTGACATCACATTGATATCTGCATAGTTGAAAAGAAATTTCTGATCAGCTTTAGGATCGTCACTGTACAAGTTAATGTACATCAACATATTCGGTTCTTCACGGGTGATTTTCACCCCTTCACGAACTACCAATGGCGGAAGTTTATTTACAACCGAAGAAACACGATTTTGAACATTAACCGCTGCAACATTTGGGTCAGTTCCCAAATCAAACACTACCTGAATAGATGTTTCACCATCATTTCCTGCGTCGGAAGTCATGTATTTCATTCCGGGAACACCATTTAAACCTCTTTCCAACGGAATAACAACAGATTTAATTAATAATTCGTTATTTGCTCCGGGATATGTTGCGGTGATATTTACTTTTGGCGGAGAAATCGCTGGAAACTGAGTGATTGGAAGTTTCATTAAAGATAGAACTCCCATAAAAACAATAATCAGCGAGATTACGATTGACAGAACAGGTCTGCGAATGAATTTCTTAAACATAATTCTTCTATTCTGCTTTTAATTTTAAAGACTGAAGAACTTTCTTCGGATCCTGGAATTTCACTTTTACCTTCTGATCGTCCTTCACTTTTTGAACACCTTCCAGCAAGATTTTTTCGTCCGGAGAAATTCCTGAAGAAACAACATAGATGTCTGGAAGTTCATAAGACACTTTAATATTTTTAGATTTTGCAACACCGTTCTTATCAATCACGAAAACATATTTCTGATCCTGAATTTCGTATGTCGCTTTCTGCGGAATGATCAAAGCATTTTTAAGCGGTAAAGTCATACGAACTTTTCCTGTTTCGCCGTTTCTCAACAACTTTTCAGGATTTGGAAACTTGGCTCTGAATGCGATGTTTCCTGTTTCGTTGTCGAACTGACCTTCGATCGTTTGAATTTCTCCCTGCTGATTAAACATTTCACCATTTGCCATCATTAAGCTTACGCTCTGGCTTCCGCGATCTGCAACGTGAGTTTGATAATTAAGATATTCTGGTTCGGAAACATTGAAGTAACTGTAAATATTGGTATTATCTGAAAGTGTTGTCAAAAGATCACCTTCATCAACCAGACTTCCCAATTTCAATGGAATTCTGTCAATTACTCCGGAAAACGGAGCTTTAATATCTGTAAACGAAAGATGGATTTGTGCTAATTTCATTTCAGCATTCGCAGCATCCAATTTAGCTTTAGCCATTGATCTTTCATTTTTAGAAACAATGTTGTTGCTGGCCAATGTGCTTGCATTTTTAAGCTCAATAGAAGCTTGCTCAACTTCTGCTCTTGCCTTCAACAATTCTGCCTGATAAATCTGCGGCATAATGCGGAACAAAGTTTGTCCGGCTCTTACATACTGACCTTCGTCAACGTAGATTTTCTCAAGGAAGCCTTTTTCCTGAGCACGGACTTCGATATTCTTCACCGACTGAATCTGAGCGACGAAATCTTTGTTAATAATCGTATCCATCTTTACGGGGGACGTCACCGGATACACAGAATCTTCCTGTTTTTCTTCCTTCTTTCCGTTGCAGCTAAAGAACAACAGAACCGCGCTAAGTACAGCGCCTGAGACAACTCTTTTCATCATAATCTAGAGTATTATTAAAATCGTTAAATGTTAGTTTGAAATAAGTAATTTACTGGAATTTCACATTGTGAAATAAGAATTTGCACAACGTAAAGCTTCCTGCCCGTTTAGAGCAAAAAATAATCGAAAAAAAGAAATTTTAAATTCTGATAGAACGGATCAGAATGAAAGTTTTTACAAAACTGAAATGCTGTAAAAAATTTGAAATTGAGGGTTTGAACCTTTTTTTGAATAATAGTCCAAACGAATAAATCAATCCGAAAACACATGCAAAAGTCATTACTGCCTGCAGATTATCTGCCAACTGAAAATCGTCTTCTGCTACATCAAATGAAAAATCACTCACAAAATCAGAAGATTGCTGAACAGAAAATTTCTGTACTGAATGATTTAATTGATTTGTTTTTTCGGGATAATTGTGAGAAATATGACCTGAAAAGTCATTATACAAAGTTTTGACATTAAGTTTGCTTTCCACCACGAACAGCAGAAAAAGGGCAGTCAAAAAATATACGATGGTATTTCTCATTTCAAGTTGCAAATGTAAGCGGAGATTCTATTACTTAATTCAATGTTAACAAAGTTTAACTCTCCTTTAAATAAGCTAAAAAACGAATGACAGAAACAAAAAATTACATTTAACATAAAAAAATCATTCAAATCTTATCTTAAAATTCTTTAATTTATTAAAAATTAACATATTTTAAAGAAAAATAATTGTAATTTTGTCGAACCACATCAATATTATATGAAATTCATAAAACCACAACTAGAAATGAAAAAATCAGTTTTTGGATTATTAGTAATCCTCACATTAGCAGCATGTAAGCATTCTGCTAAAGATCCCGATCTCGCAGCTACCAATACAGAAACTGCTGCTTCAACAGATAATATCACAAAGCAAACTATTTCTGACCGTCACGGCGATGAAATGGAAATTATCATGAATAATACCAAAGATATTGTCACTGTACATCTTAATGGAAAGACTTACGAGCTTAAAAAGAATCATGAAAATGCCGGATTTTCTACAGAAGACAACAAATATCTGTTTACAGATACAAAAAATGAAGTTACCTTTCTGCAAAAAGATGTAGATATGGTTTTATTTCACGGTAAAAAAAATCAGGCCGAAACTAAAATGGCTTCACAATAAAACAAAAAGGACACTTTATAAGTGTCTTTTTTGTTTAAAACCTGTCTAAAGAAATTTCGTGCGGCAGATCAATATTATTTTCTATGAAATCGTACAAGCTTTTTGAAAAATAGCACCCGTTAAGAATCCCCCTTGCTCCAAGACCGTTAAAAACATAAAGATTATGATGGTCAGAATGTCTTCCTACAATCGGTCTTCGGTCTTTTACGGTTGGTCTGAAGCCGAAATGAACCTCTTCTATGACAAAATCATTCGGATAGAATTCAGACAAACCATTTCTTAATTGCTCAACTGCAGAATCGTCAATATTTTCATGCATTTGCTCTCTGTCATACGTTCCGCCATAAAAGTATAAATCTTTATTTAAAGGAAATAAAAAATGTTTCTTTTTGATGGTTATATTTTGAGGTATTGGTTCAGCAAGCTTGACTCTGATGTGGTGTCCTTTATTCGGAATTACCTGAATGTCTGAAAAATACGGATTGTTCTTAACAGCCATTCCCTCACAAAATACGATGTTTTTAAATTTAAAATTGGGGTATGTAGATTCAGCGATATTTAATTGACTATAATTAAATCGCTCCTTAACTAATTGAGAATTATTTTCATGAAACTTCATTAGATCATTGAAAAATCCATGAACGTTTAATCTTGCCGACTGCTTTACAATTCCGGTATTAAAATCATTTTTTACATCCTTTAAATGCTTAAAATCTTCATTTAAAAAATTCGAAAGCTCTTCGGTTTGTGATTTTTTAAGCCATAATTTCTGTTCATTTTCATCATGGAAAATCCTATGAATAAAAGCATTGATTAAATAATTTTCTCCGGTGTACTTTTCAATTTCATCAAGAGAATTTTTGAGAAAATCTAATTGTTGCTGAGCCAACCAAAAAGTAGTAAACTTTTTAAGAACCACAGGATTTACAATTCCTGCAGAAATCTGAGATGCACTTTTTCTCCCTTCAGAAAAAATAACAAATGACTTTTTATTTTTGGTAAGCTGATGAGCTAAAAACAAAGCTGCATACCCGTCTCCTACAATGATATAATCTACATTTTGCATAATAAAAAAACCTGAGTAAAAGTACTCAGGTTTTTTATAAATATCAAGTGAAATCTAGTAATTCCACATATCATTCTCCATTTGAAGAATCTGTTCTTTGATTTTGTCGCTTTCTTCCAATTGCTCTTCAGCATTTCTAGGGATGTAGTCTTTAATAACTCCATCACCTAAACCGTTTGAAGATTTGTAGATCACAGAAGAAAATCTTCTAGCATTGATTATATCATCAAAAGATAAGTCTGCAGATGAGTTCTTTCTATTGAAAACGTAATTGTTTGCTAAAATCTCTCTGGCTTTTGGATAGTAAACCCAGAATAGATCAACTAAATCATTTGCACCATCCATCAACTTACCTTCAGCATCTATTCTACCTAAAGATGTTGGATCAGGACCCATGGCTGCAATACCAAGCGGTCTGTATTTCATCTGACCATCTCTTTTGTCGATAAACCACATTCCCATAATCTTTAAAACCTTTACTTTGTCAGTAGTAGTTCTAATCTTATCAATTAACCTTTTCTTTTCCTCATCAGTAAGATTTCTTCCAGAATTTAGAATTTCGATAGCTTCATCATCCATTCTTTCACTTTCAAGCTTACTCTTGATTCCGTCTGGAGTTAATTTTGTGGTGAAATTTTCATCATCATACACTTCTTCAATTTCGCCGCTCATAGCAGCGTCTAAAAGAATTTGATATAAAGATCTTGTATTTTTAGAAAGCAACCCATCCGGGTTATCATAATAGAACGGTTGATTGATTTTATCATTCATATCGATAATCTCCCAAACCATCATGCTTTTCAAGACGTCTTTTTGATCTACAAAACCGTACTCAAGTGGTTTAACTTTATTGCTAATAACAGTATCTCCCACTTTCATCATATTTTCAGATCTCATTTGTCTGAATTCTTCTGGAGAAGATGCATTTAGAATAGACTGTGAGAATGCAAACCCAGAAGCTAATACTAAAAGACTGCTTATATATTTTTTCATAATATGATTTTTCAAATTATAATCTTATTGAACATTAATCGTTACTGGAGAAAGTTCTTTTAATTGTTGATTGCCTAAACCAGTAGCAGTAACTTTGATATCATAAATTTGTACAACATCACCAGATCTTAGGTTTCTAATTAAGCCTTCAGCAGAAGACAATGAATTTCCTTGAATCATGGTACCCGCTCTTCCTGGCAATTTCAAAATGAAACTATTAACAGTAAATGATACAGGGAAATCGAAATCAGGTAATGTAGCAGTAACAATCTGATTAGGTATCGAAGTAGCTGGCATAAAGTTTACTGCTTTTCCTCTGATCTGACCTTGTGGCTTAGGAATACCTTTGATTCTGTATTCAAATACCTGTGATACTGATTTTCCTGTTGGATCCGTACCTGACAATGTTAATTTTACTGTAGTTCCAGTTGAAGGAATAACGTTCCATTTACCCTTTCCAGTATTCTTCACTACAGCTCCTGGAGCAGATAAAGATAATTTAGCATTATCAGCACCTAGAATAGAACCCGTTACTGGGTTTTCTAATCCTCTGTACATTACATTCATCTTATCGGCAGAAAGTAATAGACCTTGTTCAAGTTTTACTTGTTGTGGACCAGCAATTACATTATACGTATGCGTGAATGGGAATTGCTGAGCTTTTCCTGTTGCATCTGTTAAAGTAATTACACCACCAATCTTTCTCTCTCCAAGACCTCCGGTATTTAAAGGAAGATATCCTTTACCGTTTTCTTGTCTGCTTACACCGCTGATGCTGATTTTATTACTGTTAGAATAAGTTCCCAACATAATAACCGCTTCAGCTTTTTTACCAGACTGAATGTCTGAAGGTGCTGAAACAATAGCTTCATACTGATTAAACTTAATGCTTGCATCAACTTTTTCCTGAAGCATTAATGCTAATGCATCAGACTGTACGTTTCTTGCATCATTCTGAATAATTTCTAAGTTTGAGATCGCAGCGATAAGCGGCTGGTGATAGAATTTATTCTGGAACCATGTTTTTCCGTTCGGAGATTTCCCTTGAGGATATTCGGCAACAATAGATCTGTTTGCTCTATCAACCAATTTTAATAATTGTGGGTTATTTCCAAAAGTAGAAACAATATACGATCTTACTTCATCCATTTTCTTTTTAAGCTCTAAAGCTTTCGGAGAGGGGCTGTTTTCATCACCCTCTTTAAAGAAATATTCTGTTGTTGCTTCGTTATTATTCAGTGCAGAAAAATTCTCGCTGACATCCATATCTTTTCCAGTTTTTGGATCTTTGTCAAAGAATTCTGAATTTTTTTTCAAAATTACTTTAACATCTTCCGCAGCACTAACTAAACCGTCAATTTTACTTTTTAAAACCTTGTATTGTTCCCAAGGCTGTGCATAAGTATCGGGTACCTGTTGAGCTTTTGCTTCCAGAGTAACTTCAAAGATATCCTGATTTTTATCTTCAGTTAAGTGTCTTGTTTCATTCAATGCTCTTGTAGAGTCGTAATATGATCTGATGATTTCAACATCAATGTTTAGGGCCATCATTGCGATGAACACCAAATACATTAGGTTGATCATCTTCTGACGTGGAGTCTGTTTTCCTTTTGCCATTCTCTTTTCTTTAGTTTTTATTAAATTAATGGTTTAGGATTACGACTTCATTGCAGTTAACATACCACCGTAAACTCTGTTTAAGCTGTTTAAGTTTGTGGTTAAACCTTGTAATTCTTGATTAAATTTTTCTGAATGCTCAGCAGATTTCTGCATATCTTCTACGTATTTTTTAGCAAAATCAGATTGTCTCTGACCGTTTTCTAACTGCATTGCATATAAAGCGTTCATACTTTCCATGTGCTGAGCAGCTTTGTTTAACTGATCGTTATACTTATGAGTAGAAGCAGAAACATCAACGGTCTGATTGATCTGATCTACTGAGTTTGAAAATTTATCAATTCCGGTTCTCAATCTGTCAAATAATTGTACATCAAGTTTTGCATCCTGAAGCATTTTATCCAATTTAGTAGATAAAGAATTTTCTAATTCTGCAAATTGAGCATTAGCATTTTTAGCAGAAATATTTGAATGTAGAGGGTTTGGGTTCGCATGTTTGTCTAATAATTCAGGGTAAACATTTTCCCAGTGGTAAGACTCTTCAGCTGCTGGAGGGTCAAAAGCGAAAATAATAAAGATAATTGCCTCTGTAACAAGCCCTACTGTAAGTGCGATGTTACCGTTAATTGGGCCAAATGAAATGTGAGTAATTTTAAGCCAAGCTCCAAGAATTACAATTGCAGCACCGAATGAATAGAAGAAATTCATCCAAGCATCTTTAGTCTTAAACATATAAGTTAGTTTTTTTTAATGTTAAATAAAATTGTTTCCGAAAATAATTGATTGAAAATTCTTATCTGTTAATTCTTTTTGCTTTAACAGCAGCCTCAGGAATATCCTGTACTGTTCTGAATCCGATGTAACTTCTTGCAGAGTCTTTCATTTCGAAATCTCTGTAACCAGTCATCAACATATAACCAACATCTTTCCAAGAACCACCTCTTACAGATCTTTTAGCATCTTCTTTATCTTTAGTAGAAGGATTTAAAGTTGAAGAGAAACCGTAAGATGAATTATTGTATGCAGATTCTGTCCACTCAGAAACGTTTCCGGCCATATCAAACAATCCGAAACTGTTTTTCTTGAATTTTTTCACAGGAGCAGCATAAGTATAAGTACCTAATTTCTCATCTTCCATATAATTACCTCTTTTTGGCTTGAAGTTTGCAAGATAACAACCTCTGTCATCCATCAGGTAAGGACCACCCCAAGGATAGGTTGCATTTTGCTTACCTCCTCTTGCAGCATATTCCCATTCCATTTCAGTTGGAAGACGGAAAGTCAATGGTCTTTGTTTTCTTCTTTTTAAACTTTCGTTATAATCAGATTTTAATTTAGATCTGAAGTTACAATATGCTCTAGCCTGATCCCAAGTAACCCCTACAACAGGATAATCTTTGTAAGCTTTGTGCCAGAAATACTGTTCAAATAATGGCTCATTATAAGTAAAATGGAAATCTTTAACCCAAACTGTAGTATCAGGATAGATTGCTATGCTTTCACTTCTAAGGTAGTTTACACCTCTTTCGTTTTCTGCAAGTGCAACATCCATATCTCCCCACTTATAATTATATTTTAATTTGCTCACGTCAAGAAGTCTTTCGCTGCCTACTCTTGAAGAAGCAGGTAAGTACATAGATTCTAAAACTTCAGCATATTCTACATCAGGATATTTAGAAGTATTCCAGTGTAATGGAATTTTCCAGTCTAATCTTTTTGTATCATCAAAACCTTCTCTTCCACCTGCTCCTTCAAGATACTCCTGATAAGCAGTAAGATTTTCTTCTTTTTTTGCAAGGTATGCATAATCTCCGATTCCTGTACCTTTGCCACCACCTTCTCCGCCTTCTCCGGCAGCTTCAGCGAGCATAGTTCTTGCAATAGAGTCTCTTACATAGTTAATAAACACCCTGTATTCTGCATTTGTAGTTTCTGCCTCATCCATAAAGAAAGATGATACAGTCACGGTTTTCAATGCTGCTTTTTCAGGGCTGTCTGTGAAATCCACATCAGCTAAACCTGCAACGAAAGATCCACCAGGAATGGCAACCATACCATATGGTCTTTCTGCAACAAATGATTTTGTTTTTTCTCTAGGTATCAATTCCCCTTTTGTTCCTGGCTTCCCAACAGAAGAAGATCCACCACCTGAACAAGATACCGATGCTACCGACGCAGACAATAATAAAAGAAATATCCTTTTCATGTTAATTTTTATAATTAAGCCGTAAATATATAATTTTTTTAAGAAACTTTTAAGATTTTTTTCAGAATAACGAAAAAAATCTAAATTTATTTTATTTGCAAGTATTTTTACTCTACAGTTACAGATTTTGCAAGGTTTCTCGGCTGATCAACATTTGCGCCTCTGTATACAGCGATATAGTATGCCAACAACTGTAAAGGAACAGATGCTACAATTGGCGAGAAGCATTCTGAAGTTTCAGGAATCTCAATTACATAATCTGCCATTGCACTTACCTGAGTATCTCCTTTATTTACCACAGCAATCACTTTTCCTTTTCTTGCTTTAATTTCCTGTACATTACTTACAATCTTATCATAATGCCCTTTTTTAGGGGCAATAATAACGATTGGCATATTTTCATCAATCAAGGCAATAGGACCATGCTTCATTTCTGCGGCGGGATATCCTTCTGCATGAATGTAAGAAATTTCTTTTAGCTTCAAAGCTCCTTCCAAAGCCGCAGGATAGTTATAGCCTCTTCCTAAATACAGGAAATTGGTAGCATTGATAAAATCCTTAGCAATGCTTTGAGTTAATTCATGAGTAGCTTCTAAAACTTCTTCAATTTTCTTAGGAATGGCATTTAATTCAGCAATTAAGCTCATAAATTCCGCATTCCCCAAATTACCGTTATGCTTTCCTAATTTTAATGCAATAAGCGAAAGAATAGTAAGCTGTGCAGTAAATGCTTTAGTAGAAGCAACCCCAATTTCCGGACCTGCATGGGTGTATGAACCTGCATCTGTAATTCTTGCAATTGAAGAATCAACAACATTACAGATACCATAAATAAAAGCTCCTTTTTCTTTTGCAAGCTTTAATGCCGCCATTGTATCAGCAGTTTCTCCTGACTGGGAAATTGCAATGACTACATCTTTGTCTGTAATAATCGGGTTTCTGTATCTGAATTCTGAAGCATATTCAACCTCTACAGGTACTCTGGCAAATTCTTCAATCAAATACTCACCAATAAGACCTGCGTGCCATGAAGTACCACAAGCAATAATGATGATTCTATTAGCATTTTTAAATTTTTCAAGATGATCCCAGATTCCGGCCATTTTAATAATTCCTTCTTCAACGAGAAGTCTTCCTCTCATCGTATCATGAATTGATTTTGGCTGTTCAAAGATTTCTTTAAGCATAAAATGCTCGTACCCCCCTTTTTCGATCTGCTCTAAATTTAATTTAAGCTCCTGAATTTCCGGAATAATTTTAGAATTATCTTTAATTGTTCTGATATCTACGCCATTTTCCAAAGAAAGAATCGCCATATGACCTTCTTCTAAATAAATAGCTTCTTTTGTGAATTCTACAAACGGAGACGCATCAGATGCAATGAAGTATTCTTTCTCACCAATTCCGATCGCCAAAGGAGAGCCTAGTCTTCCTACAACCAATACTCCTGGATAATCTTCATGCATTACCGTAATGGCGTATGCTCCGTATACTTCATTTAGTGCATATCTTACTGCTGTAGGAAAATCTGTTTCAGAATTCAGATCCATAAAATACTGCACAAGATTTACCAAAACTTCTGTATCAGTTTCTGATTTGAAACTAAAACCTTTGTCTGTAAGCATTATTTTAATGGTATCATAATTTTCGATGATCCCATTGTGAACGATTGCAATCTTACCGTTGTTTGATAAATGAGGATGAGAATTTCTATCACTTGGTACACCATGTGTTGCCCAACGTGTATGCCCCATTCCCACTTTTGCAAATCCTTTTAGTTTACTTGAAATATTTACAAGATCATCAACTTTACCTTTTGTTTTTTCAACGTCAAATGCATTGTTTTCGCCTTCCAAAACGATTCCGGCACTGTCATAACCTCTGTATTCTAGTCTTCTAAGTCCGTTTATAACTATATCATAGGCATCCTGAAAGCCCGTATAACCAACTATTCCGCACATAACTTATTAGTGTTTTTTTATTTTTTTATTTTGTACCGTAGGTAACTCTTAATTGAATTCTATTTGTATTTGCCGGATCTGATCCTACAAAAACAGCTCTATCCAAAGCGAAAGGTCGTGATGTATACTGATATCCTGCCAAAGTTGACCCGGTAGATGAAGAGATAAAATTTCCTAAATCTACTCTGAAATATTTATCGCTATATTTTGCTCCTGATTCAACAATATCTTTTACAGACTGAGTAACTGTGAAGTCATAATAAGCAGGATTTTTATCTAAATCATATGCTTTGATATAGGCAAAATTAGGTGTTGCACTAAGTTTTAACAAGTCTTCCGTAAAATTGGTAGTTTCCTTCCCGTCTACAATATCTTTCTGAAGTATCGTTAAGATTGTAGGTTTTTTAAGATTATTTTTCCATGCAACAGGATCGGTATACATTCTGATTTTTGCACTGATAATCGCAGCTTTATTATTTTGATATAGAGTTTTCAATGTATTTATTGTCTCAACTGGAAATTTAATCCCAATTGAATTCCCCCCCATTCCTTGAGTGTAAAGTTTCGCATCACCAGTAGTTGTATTTCCAATAGATGCTGACTGTAATGCAGATCCCGTTCTATTGTATTCATAATTTCCGATATGAGCATTTCCGTTTCCTATTGAGAAAGCGTATTTCTTTTGAGTGCTCGTTGTTGCACCTGTATCAGTAGATTTGTAATACATGATCAATTCAACTGATGAAGGTGAAAACTGTACCAAATATCCATCAGAATCTGTAACAGAAACTTTTAAACCTCTAAAATATCTAATGAATGTTGTAACATCTTTTAGTTCGGGTTGACCTTTTTTATCAATAATTTTTGTCTTAAAGAAACTTGCTGAAAGTGGTATTCTAAAACCAACTTCAGAAGAAAACAACGACGTATTATCCGAATCTTTTGTAATAGCAACGGAACTTACATATCCGTTGAATGTTTTAGAACCTAGTTCCTGACCTATTTGGTAAATTTTGTTAGAAAAAGCTATGTCGCTATACCCATTCAAAAAATCAGTAACTTCGTGTACTTTAACAGCTAAATTCCCACCATTAAATTTTGTTCGTCCATATTTGGTTGCGGGATATCTGTTAAAAACTTTTTTTGCTGGTACTGCACCATCCGGATAAACATAATTTTCATCGGTAGTGGTGGTCAAAGAATCTGAAGCATATGTTGGTTTGATGACCAATACTACAGAATCAACTTCTGCACTCGCACCAAAATCAGGATCATAAGCCGGAAGCCTTACCTGTGTATAGTAAGCAGCTCTCTGCATTCCAAATTGACTTTCAGAAAAAGCACCCAAAGTAGCTAAGCCTAATTTTGCGGCATCACTTCTTATACTGTCATTATTATTAATATTATATGCGGTAACGTCATACGCAACTTCATTTCCATTCGCCGCTCCGTCTAAAAACAATTGTTCCCCCAAAGAATCCGGATCCGGTTCGCAATTGTACACCAACATTCCGCCAAAAATCACCATAGAAAGTATAGTGAGGGCTCTTTTCACATTATAAATCATCAAAATGTTCTTTAATATAGTTTATTGATAGAATCTACGTCCAAATATTCTGACTTTGAAGTAGTAGTTTCGTTAAAAGCTTTATCCAAATCTCCTTCTAAAAACTCGTCACCTTTCACCACTTCATCTACATATTTCATACTTTCAATGACAAAACTTTGAAAACTCGGATTATTTAACGCTTCTAATCCTGAAATATTATCAAACTGTAATTTTTCTGCAATACTTTTATCTAAGGGAGCGTCCTTTTCATTATATAATGAAAGAACAATTTTTGCATCTTTGAAATAAGTATCAGATTCGTAAAAGGTTTTTAAATAAACCGGAATAAAAGAAGCCATCCAACCATTAAGGTGAATCACGTCCGGAACCCAGTTTAATTTCTTTATCGTTTCTATAACGCCCCTTGCAAAGAAAATTGCACGCTCGTCATTATCAGGAAAGCCTACACCTTCATCATCAAAATAATATTGTTTTCTTTTAAAATATTCTTCATTATCTATAAAATAAACCTGAAGTCTTTCTCCCGGAAGAGAAGCTACTTTAATGATAAGGGGCTGATCTAAATCGTTGATGATGATATTCATCCCAGAAAGTCTGATGACCTCATGAAGCTGGAATTTCCTCTCACTTATCTGTCCAAATCGTGGCATAAAAACTCTTACATCATTGCCTTCTTGGTGCATTTTAAGTGCCATTTTGTTTACCACGGTTCCTAAATTGGTGTCTTCCTGATAAGGGTACATCTCTGTGGTAATGTACAGTATTTTCTGATTGGGCATATAATTTTTATATAATTTAAATAATGCTATAAGTTGCAAAATTACAAAAAAACATCCAACATCAATGTAATTAACATTTATTTACGATAATCATTCCGTACAAACTGCTAAATCTTAAAAATTAATCCCAGATATTTTAGTATTTTTGAATTGCTATTAAAATAAATTATGGAAGTTCTAAAAAACAAAAAAACGCTTCAGGACTTTATTGAAAGACAGAGAGAAATGGGAAAAAAAATCGGTTTTGCACCAACGATGGGAGCCTTACACGATGGTCATCTCTCCCTTTACGAAGCTGCACGTACAGAGAATGATCTCGTCATTTCTTCAATATTTGTAAATCCGACTCAGTTTAATAATGCTGAAGATTTAAAAAAATATCCCAGAGACACCCGTCGAGACATTTCGATTCTTGAAAAATCGGGCTTGGTAGACGCTGTTTATATTCCGGAAGTTCAGGATATTTACCCCGAAAAAGCAGAAAGCCAGCATTATGATTTTGACGGTCTGGAAAATGAAATGGAAGGAAAATCACGACCCGGACATTTTGACGGTGTAGGAACTGTGGTTGAAGAACTTTTCAGTCAGGTAAAACCAGATACGGCTTACTTTGGTGAAAAAGATTTTCAACAATTGGCAATCATCAAAAAAATGGTTGATAAAAAACATCTTCCTATTAAAATAAAAGGAGTTGATATCTACAGGGCAGAAAATGGTCTGGCTTTAAGCTCAAGAAACCAGAGACTGGCTGAAAACAGAAGAGAAGACTCGAAAGTTATTTATGAAACGTTGGTAAAAGTGAATGATTGGTTCAGAACCGTTTCTGTATCTGAAATAAAGGATAGAGTGAGAGATATTTTTGATGACCAGAAAGGTATGCAGCTTGAGTATTTTTTAATCGCTGATGAAAACACACTGAAAGAAACAGATTTTTTCTATAATAACAAATCTTACAGGGCATTTATTGTAGTGATGGTAGACGGAGTAAGATTGATCGACAATATGCATTTAGATTAAAACCTTCAACAAAAATCAAAGGCTTCCTGAAGGAAGCCTTTGAACACCAAATCACAAAATATTAATATGAAAAAAATTTACTTTTCAGTAAACTTGTGACCCGGCTGGGATTCGAACCCAGGACCCATACATTAAAAGTGTATTGCTCTACCAGCTGAGCTACCGAGTCGGTCTTGATTTAATTTGATAAATATAAAATAAATTTCAGACTTACCAAATATTTTTTTTTTGCAGTGCCTGCGACTGGACTCGAACCAGCACATCCTTAGGAAACCACCCCCTCAAGATGGCGTGTCTACCAATTTCACCACGCAGGCAAAAAATTATAAAAAATATATAATATTTTTGCTAGTGACCCGGCTGGGATTCGAACCCAGGACCCATACATTAAAAGTGTATTGCTCTACCAGCTGAGCTACCGAGTCGGTCACTGATTATCAAGTTTTCATCGTAAGTAATGTCCCTTGTTTTTAGTGGTGCAAAGATAGAACTTTTTTCATTATCTCAAAACTTTTTCGCAAATTTGTTCAAAATAAATTCATGATAATTTCACTCGTCGGATACATGGGAAGTGGCAAATCTCACATTTCCAAAATTTTAAGCGAAAAAATAAATTTTAAATTAATTGACCTTGATAAAGAAATTTCCAGACGAAATAAATTGACGATCCCTGAAATCTTCGAAAAGAAGGGCGAAATCTACTTCAGGAAGCTGGAAAGGGAAACTTTGGAAGAAATATTGGCGACCGAAGAAAACATTGTTCTCAGTCTGGGCGGAGGCACCCCTGTGTACTACAACAATATGGAAATCATCAACCATAATTCAAAAAGTGTATTTCTCAGAACGTCTATCAATACTTTAATAGAAAGAATTTCAAAACAAAAAGAAAAAAGACCTTTGATTGCTAACATTTCAGATGAAAATCTCCCTGAGTTTATCGCCAAACATTTATTCGAAAGAAATGAATTCTACAGCAAAGCACAATTCCAGATCAGTACAGACTCTAAAGAACCTGAAGTGATCATGAATGAAATCATTGAAAAGCTTTATTTATGAATCTTTTTCTTCTTCAGAATCGTTCTCTCCAAAAAAATCATCCCAATCTGTAAAGTCAGCATCTACATCATTTTCTACATAGCCATCGATCTCTCTTCTGTCTTTTTTGGTGGGTCTTCCTTCGCCTCTGTCCCGGTAATAACTCTGAGACATTTTACGAAGCTTTAATAATTCATATTGTTCTTTGTCGGTAACATCTTTAATGTGGAGCGAAACCAATTTTGCTCCAATTCTGCTTTTAGGGATTTGTATGACTTTAATTTTATAGTCAATCTGATTTTTACGGATCCTGATCACATCACCTTCTTTTACCTCTTTAGACGACTTTACAACCGACTCTCCTATTGCTACCCTGTTCTTTTTGATCTCGTCGGTAGCAATACTTCTGGTCTTGTAAAAACGAATACTCCATAAAAATTTATCTATTCTCATAATTTTTTATACTTTTGCCGTTATATTATTTGTAAAGTAATTAAAGTTTTTGAAATGAAAAAAATATTTTTGTATATCCTTGCTGGATCTTTGTGTTTTTCAGCTTGTAAAAAAGATGATGAAGTAGAAACATTTATAGAGCCGGATAACATTGAAGTGAGAAACACTCTTGATGAACAGGCTATCCAAAAATTTATGGATAACAACTACTTAGACACACAAGGGAATATCAAAGCGTTTAGCAGTACAGACGCTACTGATGATAATTATAAGAAGTTATCTGAACTAAGTCCGGTAAAACTTCCTTCCGGAGTTATTTACATTAAAAGAGAAGGAGCACAACCCAATCCTGGAGTAGCAATAAATACTGATTCAAGCTCACCAACTACTGCAAGTCTGATCAAAACAATGATGAGAGTTACCTACTATCGTGCTACAGATACGGACGGAAATGTTGCCCTTACAACTGGGGGAGCCCTTTTAAATACAATTGATGGTGAAGCTTCTCCTACAATTGATCCAAAATTTTACTATGCGAAAAAAAGTATTGTAACAGATACATATCCACGAAGCTATTACGAGATAGAAGGCCTTCAGGAAGGGTTAAAGTATTTCAATGGTTTTCAAAACTTACCCAATGAAACCTTACCTAATTTACAGGGTGTAATTATTGTTCCTTCAAAAGCAGCTTTTGCAAGAGATGCCAATTATTATAGTCTTCAGAATGCAACATTTGTATTCAACTTCCAGATTTATCATACTGAAGTAAGACCAGTAGGTCAACAATAAAAAAACAAAAAATCCGCTTCAAATTTTACGAAGCGGATTTTTTTTGCTGTATGCGAGATTTAAATTATCTCACATTTCCCAGAATATCCGGGAAATATTTATCCGAAAGATGCTCAAACTCATCGCCACGCATGAACATGGTAGCATCTACTTCTTCATAAGAATCTCTTCCTGCCGCTGCAATCAATTCATTACAGGTGTGTAATGTATTTTTGTGAAAATGGTACACTCTTTCAGCTTTATCCGTCACATCAAGACCTTTGATCAGCATTTTATCCTGTGTTGCAACGCCTGTAGGGCAATTGTTGTTATTACATCTCAAAGCCTGAATACAGCCTAAAGAAAACATAAACCCTCTCGCATTATTACACATATCGGCTCCCATCGCAACTGCTCTCAAAATATCTAAACTTGTCAGAACTTTTCCGCTTGCGATCACTCTCAGCTTATTTCTGACATTGTAATTTTTCAATGTTTTATTTACAAAAATCAATGCTGGTTCCAGAGGCATTCCCACTCCGTCAGAAAATTCGGGTGGTGCAGCTCCGGTTCCTCCTTCTGCTCCGTCAACGGTGATAAAATCAGGATAAATCTTCAGAACGTTCATCTGAACGCAGATATCTTCAAACTCTTTCGTATCACCAATACAAAGCTTAAAACCAACAGGTTTCCCTCCCGAAAGCTCTCTTAAATGCTGTACAAATTTCAACAAACCTGCTGCATCTGAAAAAGATGAATGTGATGGCGGAGAAACAATCGTCAAACCGGGCTGTACGTGACGTATTTTTGCAATTTCCGGAGTATTTTTCACTCCCGGTAAAACTCCGCCGTGACCTGGTTTTGCACCTTGAGACAATTTAATCTCAACCATTTTCACGTTGGGAAGATTTGAATACTTTGTGAATAATTCAGGATTAAATTTTCCTTCCTCATCTCTGCATCCGAAATACCCGGTTCCGATTTGCCAACAAAGATCCCCTCCTTCCAAATGATGCGGAGAAATTCCACCTTCTCCTGTGTTATGATAAAAATTTCCTTTTTTTGCACCTCTGTTTAAAGAAATCTGGGCCCTGTCACTCAACGCACCGAAGCTCATTGCCGAAATATTAAACAACGAAGCATGATAAGGCTGTGTACATTGCTCACCTCCTACCCAAACTCTCGGAAGTTCTTCTTTTGGAGATTTAGCATAAATAGAGTGTTTGATTCCTTCGTACTTTCTGTGATTAACCTCTAGCTGTGTTCCGAAAGGCACAGTATCACTCAGGTTTTTTGAACGTCTGTACACTGCAGAACGCTGATTTCTTGGAAATGGTTTCCCGTCTGTTTCTCTTTCGATAAAATACTGCTGCATTTCGGGAGAAATATCTTCAAAAAAATATCTGAAATATCCTAAAACAGGGAAATTTCTGAGAATTGCATGCTTGGTTTGATAGGTATTATAAACCCCTAATGCATAAATTGCCGTTAAAAGGATCGGAATCCAATAATGTGCTCTTATCAGCAATGCAACGATCCATGTTACAATGACCAACACAATTCCCCAAGATAAAAATTTATCTCTCATAAGAATGTAGATTTAAAAAAAGTTAAAATAAATTTAGTGGAAATAAAGCAAACAGACTATGCTTTTGCTAAAAAACTTTCGTAAGATGACTGCACAGAAACCGTGCCATCTGAAAGGATTTTTTCTAAATTCAGAAATTCAATCTGATTGACAGAAGATTGGTCAAAATCTTTTTGTACCCTCACGTAATTTTCTGTGAAACCGTACATTTTTCCGTCTTTATTTTCGTGCTCCCAAAGTACGGGAAGTGTTTGCCCAAGCTGAGTCTGATAGAATGCCATTTTCTTTTTCTCAGAAAGAATTCTAAGCATTTTGTTGCGTCTTTTTCTTTCGGGAATTGGAACAGTTCCTTCCATTTCGGCAGCTTCCGTATTTTCTCTTTCAGAATAGGTAAAAACGTGCAGATAACTGATAGGAAGCTCATTCAGAAAATTATAGGTTTCCATGAATAACTCTTCGGTTTCTCCCGGAAATCCAACGATGACATCAACGCCAATTGCTGCATGAGGCATTACCTCACGGATTTTATTGGCTCTGTCTCTATATAGTTTGGTTAAATAACGACGTTTCATTTTTTTCAGCAAATCATCGCTTCCCGATTGCAAAGGAATATGAAAATGTGGAACAAAGCTCTTACTTTTAGAAACCAGCTCAATACTTTCATCCTTCAAAAGATTCGGTTCAATTGATGAAATACGGATTCTTTCAATACCGTCAACCTGATCTAATTCTTTAATTAAATCTAAAAAAGTATGCTCGTGTTTTTTGTTTCCAAATTCACCTTTTCCGTAATCACCAATGTTTACACCGGTAAGAACGATTTCTTTGATGTCTCTTGCTGCTATTTCTTTTGCATTTGTAAGAACATTTTCGATGGTATCTGAACGGGAAATCCCTCTTGCTAAAGGAATTGTACAGTAAGTACATTTGTAATCGCAGCCATCCTGAACCTTCAGAAAAGCTCTGGTTCTGTCACCGATAGAATAACTTCCGATGAAAAAATCTGTTTCTTCGATTTCGCAAGAATGGACAATACCTTCACTTTCAGATTTTTCCAAGTCATCAAGATAGCTCAGAATATTGAATTTCTCTTTGGCTCCAAGAACTAAATCTACACCTGTAATTTGTGAAATTTCTTCCGGTTTTAACTGCGCATAACATCCGACAATCACCACTAAGCCTTCGGGATTTGCTTTCATGGCTCTTTTTACGTGAAGTTTACATTCACGGTCTGCGTTTTCAGTTACCGAACAGGTATTGATGACATAAATATCTGCTTTGTCATCAAAACTCACCTTATCATAACCGGCATCTGTCAATTGACGGGCAATAGTAGATGTTTCCGCAAAATTTAATTTGCAGCCAAGGGTATGAAATGCGGCAGTTCTGTGAAAATGAGACATTTATTATTACTGAATTTTAATGGGTGCAAAGATAATAATTTAAATATGAATACTAAATTGATTCGGTCTATAGTTTGTAATCGTCTCGCAGTTCCTTGCTTTTCGCAAAGCAAACGGGAGAAGAATTCTGAATTTCAACCTCATCATTTTTTCTGTAAATTTTCAATACACTGCTCTCTGATATTCCAGATTTCATCTAAATTATAAGGAATTTTTTCTTCAGCAATCCAATTTTTAAGATACTCTTTATGAAATGAAATTTTCTCTGCAAAAATTTGATTATACTCTATTTCCTTTTCAATTAAAATCTTATTTCTGAATTGTCTGTAATCCGAATCAGGCTTAGTAAAATCAAAATATTCATTTTCAATTTTGAGATAATTGTGTGCTTCGGGAATATAATTTAAATGATATTCTTCCAACGTTTTTTTGATTTTAAGAGTATAATCAGCATCCATTTTAAAAATACCGAGAATCAATTTTACTTCAGGATGATTATTTTCAAGTGCTAATTTTTTTAAAACTGCGTGTTTTGTACTGCAGGTTCCTGCTGATTCGTCGAAAACACATTTGATATTCCTTTTGTCTAAATTTCGTTTATAAGGTAATTCGGAAATGTATTTACAAGCTGAAGAAAAATCAGTGATCTTCCGACTAAGAAACTGATCAGAAATAATTCCTTTATATTGAAGAATCGAGAAGTTTTTCATTCTTTTAATTTTAATAGTATTAAAAACCCGATTATTAACCCTACATTTCCGTGATCGAATTTAAATCCAAGTTAACAAATTCCCCGTATATAAAGATAAAAGAAGTAATTTATGGTGTGCAAAATCAGTGATTTTATGAAAGATTTAAATTCTCTGAAAATTGATCAGCTGGAAAAGTGGTTTACAGATGAAAGTACAATATGGATTCCACCCTCAAAAGAAATTTCAGGCAAAAATAGAATATTAGCCTTGTTCAGAGCTATTTTCAGGCGTTATGAAAAAATTGAATGGCATGTTTCGGAGATTTTTCACTTAGGAAATGAAAAATATTTTTATCAGACAACATCAATCGGAAATATGTCGGGATCGGGTGAATATGAAAATAGCATTTGTACAATCGTTCAGTTTTCAGAACACGGTAAAATCATCTATCTTTCTGATTATTTTAAAGATACTAAAGTTTTTAACTGAAAAGACCACCTTTATTAAGATGGTCTTTATTTATTTAATTGTTATTTATTCTCTATTCTTCACCAATACCCAACCTGTATACTTGAATAAGGTATTTTTCTGATCATTTTCATTCCATGTTACAGAATACCAATAATTTCCCGTAGGAACTTTTTTTCCACCTGAACTTCCGTCCCATTTGTAGTTATTGAATCTGTCTGCATGGAAAATTTTATTTCCGTAACGGTCAAAAATGTTGAATACCAAATTCTGTTTATTGGCCAATGCAGAATAATCGATGACATCATTTACTCCGTCTCCGTTTGGTGTGATTACGTTAATTAAATTAGGGACTACAATGTCTATCTTAATCGGTTCACAATCATAAGCATCTTTCACGTAAATCATATGATCACCTCTTGAAATGTTTGTAAAGACATTAGAGTCCTGCCAGTTGACATTATCCATAGAATATTTATAAGGTGCTTTACCACCATCAACATTAATAGTAACTGTAGTATTTGAAATTTCTATGCTTGAAACCACGGGTTGGTCAGAAGCATATACTTTTACCGTCTGATAAGAAATACATTCGCCAGTTTTTAGTTTCACCCAATAAGTTCCGACTCCGGCATCAGAAATTGTTTGTGTAGTGGCACCCGTACTCCATTCATATCCGTCAAATCCTGCACCTGCATCAAGTACGGTCTTGTCTTCGATACAGATGATTTTATCTTTTAAAACAGCAGAATAAACCGGCGGAATTACCTGCAAAGTAATTTTTGCAATAGCATAGCATCCGTTTTCATTAAAGACTTTTACATAAGCCACTCCGCTTGGAGAAATATATGCTGTAGCCATTGCAGCTGGTATTTCATTAGTTTCGCTGATTGCATCCTGTACTGACTTATAATATTTTTTTGTAGTTCCTGTTTGCAGTGTAACGTTTGCAGTAGTAAGATCAAAAGATGCAGTTACCAAATTTTCCTGCAATGCACAAAAGCGTAAAACAGCATCATTTACAACTACTTCAGGATAAAAACTCAAGGTAATCGCTGCCGTATCTGAACAACCTTCCGATGTGGTAACCAGTGCGTAAACTACACCTTGTGCAGAAACATACTGAGTCGGATTCATAATCTGTGCTGTTCCGGCATTCAGGTTTGCCATTGTAGGATAATATTTTATGGTAATATTAGAACCCGTAAAGACATTTGCTGAATTTAAATTGAAGGTTGCCGTACCCGCTTTATTATTGTTACAGGCAAATATAGTTTTGTCAAGAGCCGTAATATTCCCCTGCTTAAATTTAAACGGGCCAATCTGACGGCAAAAGTTGATCGGATTGTTTGGATTGGCAGGATCCTGATAATGAATGCTGTAATAATAAATCGTTGTCGTATTTACAGTAATCGGAGCTGTAATAGGACTTGTTCCGGCAAGTGCATCATTCTGAGTTGTATGGTAAGAAACAATAAAATTAGGATTTCCATTCAAAATTCCTGCTGTAAGTGTTGTGAAATCAAAAACTGCAGGACTTACACATATCAAAACTTCTCTCGGATCTGCAGGATTAGCTGCAGGTAATCCCGGTGGAATAAACGGCTGAGGCTGCAATGCAGGGTCTGTAAAGGGAGAAGCTAATGTTGCTGTTCCGCCCCACGTTAATGAAAAAGGTGCGGTGGTTGTACTTCCTGCACCCACCCAATTATCGATGTACAGATAATAACTTTGCCCTGCCACAACATCCATATACTGACAATACGGCGTCAAAGATCCTCCCGGAGCATTGGTGATTGTACTGGTCATATTGAGTCCTGTTGCAGCACCTACTCCGAGTACAGTTGCAGCATTACAGCGTATCGGTGAACCTAAAGTTCCGCAGGTAACATTCGGACCATAAACTGCCCAATCGTAATCTGCATCAGGATCATTCGGAACTAAATTAAAAGTCAATGTACCACTCGTGGCAATCGTCAATTTATACCAGATAGAATTATGCTCACCAGTGATTAAACAACCTCCTAAAGATTCGTTCACGGCGCCAATTCCGGTGGGGCTGTACGTAATATTTGAATTTCCGCAAACCGACAATGCAGTAGAACAATCTGCCTGAGAGAAAAAAGTTTGTGAAATAAGAAAAATAAATAAAAGTAGAGTTTTTTTCATATCAGATTGGTTATTAAGGTTTAAACTTTATCAAATATAATGAAATTTAATTATAATCACCAAATAATGATAAAAACAAAATATTTAATATGAAAAATATTAAATATTTGAATATTTGATACCTGATCAACAAAACTACTTAATACTCGTCATATTCCCGCAAAGATTTTCAAGATGAAAAATTTTGTGAAACGGACTTTCCACTTCCTTCAAATGCTCTTTATCCTGAATAAAAGTATAGCGTGACGCCAGAGAATTCATATCTGAAACAATAACAAGCCAACACTCATCAACGGATCTGTCATAATAAGGAAACTTCTCGTTCTTCTTTTCTATTAATTCTAAAATTTTCTCGGAGCAGAGCTCATCAAAGAGATTCATATTATATTCGTGAGTAATAAAGACATTTCTGCGATGAGAAGATTTTCTGATGCTTTTCACGCATCCCAATGCTTTATTTTTTTTAATGCTTTTATAAATATTAAGAATAATTTCCTGTTGCTGTTCAGGGGTATCAAATTTTAAGTGGGTGTGAAAAGACAAAAAATAAACACCACGATATTTCGTGGTGTCTTCATGTTCTAACAATATTTCTGCCTGACGGAAGATCTTATTCAAATTGCTTTCAACTTTCTTCATCTCAAGATGATTGATGACCTCGGTCAATTCTATTCCGATTTTTTTGCCGTTGAATTTTGCGATAAAGTCGGGACTTTCGCAGGTGAGATTCTCAAAGGTCACTTCAGGAAAATGGTGCATGAAAGAATTCAGCAATAATATTTCAGCTTTTTTCTTGTATTTTTCCCTTTCATGGAGAGGCGATGCATCGATTGTACGATGATATTTCTCCATCGGTTTCTTCTTCAGATGTCGGTTGAGGTAGTATAAACTTAGATTTTTAATCAAATCTTCCTCTGAGAATAATTTTTTCATGCACTGATTCTTAATTATTAAAGGATACTTGGAACCCCCCGTTTCACTCTTGAAGTTTTTGATTATCAAAAATTTACATTTAAAGGTAGTAAAAAAAACTTCTCCAAAGATTATTTTAAAAATAATTTATCATATAATTAATGTAAAGTTTATTTTCTTAATTAATACCTTTACCCTTTTAAACACAAAACCGATCTTTTTATGGATTTTAAAAATTTTAAAATACCTTACAGCGTAAACGAAAAGTACACCAAAAAAGTAGCCTATTTTTCTATGGAATTTGCGATAGAACAGGTTCTGAAAATATATTCCGGTGGTTTGGGATTTTTAGCGGGCTCTCATATGAGAAGCGCTTATAATCTGAAGCAGGATTTAATAGGAATCGGGATTCTCTGGAAATTCGGATATTATGATCAGGCAAGAAATCATGATCAGACATTACAGCCAGTCTGGACAAGAAAAATGTACAGTTTTCTTGAAGATACCGGAATCAAATTCCAGATCGAAATCCACAGTGCTCCCGTTTGGGTAAAAGTATGGTATCTGGACCCTGAAATCTTCCATACAGCACCCATGTTTTTCCTTTCAACGGACGTTCCGGAAAACGACCATGTTTCAAAAACAATCTGCCACAAGCTGTATGATGCTAACGAATCTACAAAACTGGCTCAGTATATTTTATTAGGAAAAGGCGGTGCAAAACTTCTTGACGAAATGAATATCGAAAGAGAAGTCTATCATCTTAATGAAGCGCACGGGCTTCCCGCAGCATTTCATCTGTTAAAAAAGTACAGCGGAAATCTGCATAAAGTAAAAGAAAAATTAGTTTTCACGACCCATACTCCGGAAGAGGCCGGAAACGAAAAGCACAACCTGAGATTATGCTACGATATGTCTTATTTTTCAGGTCTAAGCATGGAAGAAGTTAAAAAACTGGAAGGTTCTGACGGTGAGCTTTTCAATCACTCACTTTGTGCTTTGAAAATGGCAAGAATTGCAAACGGCGTATCACAACTTCATGGGGTTGTTTCCAGAGCCATGTGGAGCAAATATCCCGGAATTTGTGAGATTAAATCAATCACCAATGCCCAGGAATTCAAATATTGGGGTGATAAAGAACTCTATATTGCTAAAGACGAAAATAACGATACTATTTTTGATTACCGCAAAAAGCTTTTAAAGAAAAGACTGTTTAAAATCGTTGCAGATCAAACCGGAAATTTGTTTGATCCGAATATTTTCACCATTGTCTGGGCAAGAAGATTTGCAGGATATAAACGTGCTGATTTACTGTTGCACGATAAAGACCGTTTTTATAAATTATTAAACAACCCCAAATATCCCGTACAGATTATTTGGGCCGGAAAGCCTTATCCTATGGATTATTCGTCAATCTCAACTTTTAATACTCTTGTTGAGGAGAGCAAAAATCATAAAAATATGGCCGTCCTTACAGGGTATGAATTGTCTTTAAGCAAATCTCTAAAGCAAGGTTCAGATCTCTGGCTGAATAATCCGAGGGTTCCGAGAGAAGCTTCAGGAACTTCAGGAATGTCAGCTGCGATGAACGGAACGGTCAATCTTTCAACTGATGACGGCTGGATTCCTGAATTTGCAAAACATGGTGAAAATTCTTTCGTTGTTCCAAAGTGTGATTACGAAAATATGAGCATCTACGAGCAGGATAACTATGATCTGAATAAATTGTATGAAATTCTAGAAAACGAAGTTCTTCCGCTGTATTATGACCAGCCAAAAAAATGGAGAAACATACAGCAGAATGCCATGAATGATGTAAAAGACCAATTCAACAGCGATAGGATGGCTGATGAATATTATGAGATACTTTACAATCAAAACAAATAAAAAAAAATAAAACCGTTCGTGACAATTCGCGAACGGTTTTTATTTAAGATTAATCCTTTTTCTTCTTTTCCTTAGGTACTTTCAGACCTTTTTCACGGGCTTCAGATATTCCGATGGCAACTGCCTGCTTTTTATCTGTAACTTTCTTTCCGGAAGATGATTTCAGCTTTCCTTCTTTGAATTCCTCCATCACCTTTCCAACTTTTTCCTGAGCTTTTTCTGAATATTTTGTTTTGCTCATCGTATTGATTTTTTTAAGATTTGGATATCGAAACTCCTATTTCGTAAACGTGTGCATGCTTGAGATACTTTGATCGCTCTCTTGATGTCACAGATTCAAATTGATCATTCTTCAGAACAACGATAGGATCTTCAGCATTTTCAATTTCAAAATTTGCTAAATATCTTTCATCGGGTGGTGATTGCTGCAGTTTTGCTTTGATCTTCTGCAATTCGTCTGCATACTGTTTAAAACCGGGATCAGAAGAATGAATAAATTTATACTCATCACCGGCATCTACAAAATAATGTAGCTTTTTTTCAACCAGTCCTGCTTCGGTGGTAATCTGGGGATTATCATTTCCGTCTTTAAAACCCACTTCTACCACAGTTCCACCCTCTTTCCCTGCATAGTCTTCTGCTTCATTGAATGTAGAAAATCCTGTATATATTGTTTGGTTTTCGAGTTGGTACTTGTTAAGTTTCTTGTTATTTGCCTGCGTTTCCATAATTATCATTTTAATGTGAGAGAATAGCTTCAATTTTTCTGCCAAACCTTTGTAATCTGTAATTAATCTTATCAAAAACAACATTTATTCACAAGTAATTTCCATACTTATTATTGTGTTTTATTAGAAAACAGTCAAAAAGCGGATAGAATTTTTTCTGTCAGCTTTTTTTATAAAATCACTATATTTGAAAACTTACGATATTTCTATTTTTGAAAATGAAAAAACTCTTACTTACGCTTACGATTGTTGCTGCACTTTACAACATTTCGGCACAGGAAATCACTTTAGATAAAATATATTCTGGTTATTACCGCGGAAAAGGCATTGCCGGAATCACGTCTATGAAAAACGGCGAAAACTATCTTGTCATCGAACAGGGCGGAATTGCAAAATATTCCTACAAAACTTCCCAAAAAGAAGGAAATCTGGTTGACGGAAATTTTGAAAGCTATGAGTTTTCTGATGATGAGTCTAAAATTCTTTTTTTAAAGCAAAGTCAGCCGATTTACAGACATTCTTTTTTAGGTGTTTATGATATTAAAGATTTAAAATCAGGAAAGACAACCAGTCTGAACGAAGGAAAACCTGTTCAGGAACCAAGATTTTCACCTGATGCCACCAAAGTTTCTTTCATTGTTGATAATAATTTATTTTATCAGGATTTAAATTCAGGAAAAATCACGCAGATTACAGAACACGGCGTGAAAAATAAAGTTCTGAACGGTTTGGCAGATTGGGTTTACGAAGAAGAATTCGGTCATGCAAGATTGTATGAATGGACGAAAAACTCAGCAGATATTTTATTTGTGAAACTCGTAGAAACAGATGTTCCGGAAATTTATATTCCGATCTATGAAAAATCTCTGTACCCGACAGAAATGCGTTATAAATATCCGAAAGCAGGAGAAAAAAACTCGGTTGCAACGGCACATATTTATCATTTGGCTGATGGAAAAAAGACTAAGGTAAATTTAGACAATTTTAAAAATTACTATATTCCGAATGTTATTCGGACTTCAAATCCTGATGAAATTGTTTTGATTACTTCACAGAGAACACAAAATGCTTCAGATGTTTTAAAAGTCAATACAAAAACAGGAGCTACAACAAAACTGTTTACAGAAACTGACGACAAGTGGATCGACACAGACAATGTAACTCTTGAATTTTTGGATGACAACAGTTTTCTTTGGGGATCTGAAAGAGACGGAAATCGCCATTTGTATTGGTATGATAAAGACGGAAAACTAAAAAAACAGGTAACAAAAGGAAATTGGGAAGTAACAGATTATTATGGCTATAATCCGAAATCGAAGGAAATATTCGTTCAGACTACTGAAAAAGGAAGTATCAATAAAGTAGTTTCTAAGATTAATATTGAAAACGGAAAAGCTCAGTTGATTTCTAATGCAGAAGGAAATAACTCAGCAAATTTCAGTAAGAATTACAATTATTTTATCGAAACTTCCTCTACTGTTGCAAAACCATACACTTTTGTTCTGAAAGACGGGTCAGGAAAGACTTTGAAAGAACTTCAGAATAATAATGACCAGCTCAAAAAACTTCAGGCTGATAATTTCACTGTAAAGGAATTTATCACGATTCCAAACGGAGCGGGTGATGAGATGAATGCATGGATTATCAAGCCTAAAAACTTTGATCCCAAGAAGAAATATCCATTATTTATGTTCCAATATTCAGGTCCGGGATCTCAACAGGTTTCCAATTCCTGGGACAACGGAAATGCAATTTGGTTTGAAATGTTGGCTCAGAAAGGTTACATCGTAGCTTGTGTTGATGGTCGTGGAACAGGTTTTAAAGGGGCTAAATTTAAAAAAGTAACGTATAAAAACTTAGGTAAATACGAGATTGAAGATCAGATTACAGCCGCAAAATGGCTGGGAACTCAATCTTACATTGATAAAAGCAGAATTGGTATTTTCGGATGGAGTTTCGGTGGTTATATGGCGAGTCTGGCAATGACAAAAGGCGCTGATGTTTTTAAGGCTGGAATTGCTGTTGCACCGGTTACCAACTGGAGATATTATGATTCAGTGTACACAGAAAGATTTCTATTAACCCCACAGGAAAATCCGGCTGGTTATGATGAAAATTCGCCGACAACATATGCCAATTTATTGAAAGGTAAATTTCTATTAATTCACGGAACAGCCGATGACAACGTACATTTCCAGAATTCTATGGAGTTTTCTGAAGCCTTGATTCAAAATAAAAAACAATTTGAATTTATGGCTTATCCGGATAAAAATCACGGGATTTACGGTGGACAAACCAGACCTCAATTGTATCAGAAAATGACGGATTTTATCTTGGAGAATCTTTAAATTTCATAGTAAATTTAAACTAAAAAAAAATCCGAATCCTTTTATACGAGATTCGGATTTTCATTTTCTTTCTTTCCAATTTTCGGGATTTTTGGAAGTGTGAAAAACGGAATATATTTCTACTAAATTTTCCTCTTTATTATAAAAATAATGAATTCCATAAGGAAATTTTTTAAGGAAAATAATTCTGTTATCATCATATTTCAATTCTAAAGACAACGGATTTTCTTTAATGAAATTGATTTTCGAACGAATTCTTTAATAAAATTATTCCACAGCTTTTTATCAATTTTCCTATACCAATCATTAATTTCTCTTAAATCCTGTTTTACAAAGTGACTATATATTATTTTAATCTCCATTTTCTAAATTATTCAAATAGTTATTCATTTCGGGTTCAGAAACAAAACTTTGAGGATTATTTTGAGCATAATCCATTCTTCTTCTTACTTCATTTTTTTGCCATTCGGGAACTTCATATTCCCTTTCTTTAAAATGTTTATGTTTAAGAAAATCAATAAAATCATTGACTTCATTTAAAAATTCTTTCGGTAATGTTTCCAAATTACTTTGTATATCTTTTACTGTAATTTCCATTTTTGACACTTAATTTACTTAAAGTTAATAAAATTCGTTTATTATATTAAATATTTTATATTTGTGAAAATTGAAATTTGAATTATGAAGACTAAACATCCTAAAGGACTGCCTTTCCTCTTCTTTACTGAAATGTGGGAACGTTTCGGATATTATTTAATTCTCGGAATATTTGTACTCTACGTTATTGAACCTACAGGTTTGAAAGGTGGTCTTGGACTTCCGGACAAAACCGCAGATGATATTTTCGGAACCTATATCGCTTTGACTTATTTGACACCTTTCATCGGAGGATTTTTGGCAGACAGAGTTTTAGGATACATCAATTCCATTTATCTGGGTGGAATTTTAATGGCTGCAGGATATATAGGAATGGGAGTTTTTAAAGATTTACCCCTGTTTTACGGATCTTTGGCTTTGATTATTGTTGGAAACGGTTTTTTCAAACCCACAATTTCTACATTGTTAGGAAATTTATATTCCGAAGAGCCATACAGAGCAAATAAAGATTCAGGATACAATATTTTCTATATGGGAATCAATATAGGTGCGTTTATCTGTAATATTATTGCGGCTTTCATGCGAAATAAATTCGGTTGGGGAGAAGCATTTATCACAGCCGGGGTCGGAATGTTGATCGGAATGGTCATTTTTACCATAGGTCGAAAGCATTACATTCATGCTGCCAAAATGAAACCTGTAGAAGAAGGCGACACAAAGCTGTCTGAGATTTTGTTAAAAGTTTTCGTGCCTGCGATTGTAGCCGGAATTATTGGATGGTTTATTCCGAAAAATATTTTTGGAAGCGACAGTACAGACGCATTTATTTTTGCATGCGTTCCTGTTATATATTTTTATGCTTCTCTTTACTTTAAAGCAAAACCTGAAGAAAAACCTTCTATCGGAGCTTTACTTTCTGTGTTTCTGATCAGTATGTTCTTTTGGGCTGTTTTCAAGCAAAACGGAACGGCGTTGACAAGATGGGCAAATTATTATACGGACAGAAGTGTTTCTGTATCTTTAGAAAAACCTTTGGAAGAAATCTATATGGTTGATGGTAAAGGTTATGAAAATAAAGAAGTTCCTGTTTATGATAATCAGTATCAGTCTCAGAAAGACAAAGACGGGAAAGCAATCAAAGAAACGGGAAAAGATATTTATTTTAAAAACATTTCTCCTGAAAAACGGGCTGATTTAGAAAAAAATCCGGAGAAAAAAGTTTATTTATACAACACAGAATTATTTCAGTCGATCAATCCGTTTTGGGTGATTGTTCTAACACCTGTTATTGTAGGATTTTGGGCGTTTTTGAGAAGAAAAGGAAAAGAACCTTTAACGCCTACGAAAATTGTTTTAGGATTATTCATTTCAGGTGTTTCCTGTTTGGTGATGGTTTTGGCTGTTTGGGCAGGAGATAACGGAGCTGTAAAGGTTTCTCCATGGTGGCTAGTTGCGAGTTACGGAGTGATTACAATCGGTGAGCTGTGTCTTTCCCCGATGGGACTTTCATTCGTTTCAAAACTTTCTCCTGCAAGAATTACTGCATTGATGATGGGTGGTTTTTTTCTTGCAAACTCGGTTGGTAACAAACTTTCAGGAATTCTTGCAAGTACGTGGTACAGCTATGATAATAAGATGAATTATTTCCTTGTCAACTTTGCGCTACTGATTTTCGCAACACTTTTAGGACTTAGTATGCTGAAAAGATTAAACAGAATTATGAAAGAAAAAGGTCATTAACTTTTACTTCTATACAATACCAGGCTGCAGAACCCTTCTGCAGCTTTTTTGTTTAAAATAAAATTAAAACCTTGTCAAAAACTCAAAAAAAACTATATTTGTCAGTCTTAACAAAAAATTAACAATTTATATATGGATACAGTAGTTCAGTCGAAGACTAAACACCCTAAAGGATTATGGGTTCTGTTTGGAACAGAGATGTGGGAGCGTTTCAATTTTTACGGAATGAGAGCATTACTTACCTTATTTATGGTAAACTCTCTTCTTATAAAAGAAGCAGATGCTGCAATTATTTATGGCGGTTTTTTAGCTTTATGTTATTTAACACCACTTTTAGGCGGATTTATCGCAGATAAATATATTGGAAACAGAAATGCAATTCTGGTTGGTGGTACTTTGATGGCGATCGGTCAGTTGTTATTATTTTTCAGTGCTTCTACTTTTTCATCTAATCTTGGAGGTGCAAAAACCTTAATGTGGCTGGCTTTATTCATCATTATCTTTGGAAATGGTTTCTTCAAGCCAAACATCTCATCAATGGTAGGAAGCCTTTACCCAAAACAGGAAAAATCTAAACTTGATTCTGCTTTTACTATTTTCTACATGGGAATCAATATTGGTGCATTTTTGGGTCAGTTTATATGTCCGTATTTAGGAGACGTCAAAGATTCTGAAGGAGTAAGAGATATTTTTGCTTTCAAATGGGGCTTTTTGGCTGCATCCATTGCAATGCTAATAGGTACTGTTACCTTTTTTATCCTTAAAAATAAATATGTAGTAACTCCGGAAGGAAGACCAATCGGTGGATTACCAAAAAATAATACAAGTGATGATTTTGAAGAAGGGGAAACTCAAACTGCAAAATTTTCAGGTAAAAATATGGGAATTGCAGCAGTACTCTTTGTTGCTCTTTTCTTTGTATTCAGATATGTTTTAGTAGGTGAATTTGGATTCAGCTCTGTAGCAATGGGACAATTGATTAAAGGAATCATCTACCCTTTCATTTATGCAGCAGGAATCGCGTTGGCATTTTTGATTATGAGTTCTGCAGAAAACAAAGTGGAAAGACAGAGAATCTGGGTAATTTATATCGTTTCATTCTTTATTATTTTCTTTTGGGCTGCTTTTGAACAAGCAGGTTCATCATTAACTTTCATCGCAGATAACCAAACCGACAGAAACATTTTTGGGTGGAATATGCCACCATCTATGGTGCAGATTTTCAACGGATTATTTGTTGTAGCATTAGCTTTACCTTTCAGTATTCTTTGGGATAAATTAAGAGCAAAAGGAAAAGAGCCGGTTTCTCCAATGAAACAGGCAATAGGTCTTGCTTTGATTGCTTTAAGTTATTTCATCATTGCTTATAACGTAAAAGATTTAGGAAATACAGGTTTATTAGCAATCAAATGGTTGATGCTATTGTATCTAATTCAAACAATGGGGGAACTTTGTTTATCACCCATTGGATTATCTTTAGTTGGTAAATTAGCTCCAAAAAGATTTGCATCTTTATTATACGGAGTTTTCTTCATCTCAAATGCAGCGGGCTATGCTTTAGCCGGTTCTTTAGGAGCAATTATTCCTGCAACCGGAGATAAATTTGTAAAAGCTGAAAAATTAGGAATAAACCTTCAGGACGTTTTGGATAAGAAAATAACCCTTACTCCTGAACAGGTTGCATTATTTGAAAAAGAACAATTACCAACTGCAAACACTACGTTTGCAGGAGTAGAAATTCATAATTTATTTGAATTCTTTATGGTATTTGTTGTACTTTGTGGTATTGCCGCCGTGATCCTTGCCATTTTATCACCCAAATTAAAGAAAATGATGAATGGCGTAAGCTAACATCATTTTTAAAATAATATTTAAACCTCTGATTTTTTCAGAGGTTTTTTTATAAATTCGTATCACACAATGTTTTCAATTTTATCATAACAAAATGTTACTCATTGAAAAATTCAAATAATTAATCATTACTTATGAATCTAACTCTTGACGAGATACAAAATTTTAAAGGAAAATACCCTAAGCAAATCTGGTCACTTTTCTTTTCCGAAATGTGGGAACGTTTCTGCTTCTATGGAATGCGCGGAATGCTTGTTTTTTTCATGATTTCTCAATTGAACTTCCATGAAAAAGAAGCCAATCTTCAATATGGAGCGACTCAGGCTTTTGTTTATGCATTTACTTTTGTAGGCGGTATTTTTGCTGATAAAATTTTAGGTTTCAGAAAATCTCTTTTCTGGGGCGGGCTTTTAATGATTGCAGGAAGTCTGATTTTAGCAGCAGATCCGCATAAATTTTTCTTCTTAGGAATTGCATTTACAGTTGTTGGAACAGGGTTTTTCAAACCAAATATCTCTTCAATGGTCGGTCAGCTTTACAAACCAAACGATTCAAGAGCTGATGCAGGATTCTCACTTTTTTATGCAGGAATTAATCTTGGAGCATTATTAGGCGGATATTTATGTATAGCAATTGGTAAAGGTGAACTTTTCGGAAGTATCATTTCAGAAAGTATGAGATGGAATGTGGCTTTTGGTCTTGCTGCAATTGTCATGGTTATCAGCTTAATTAATTTTGTTTTCACTCAAAAAAGCTTAGGGACTATTGGTCTTCAGCCCGGACATCCTCTACAAGAAGTAAAATCTGCCCCAATGCCGAAATGGAAAGAATATGGAGCGTACATTTTATCTCTGATTTTCATCCCGATCATTATGATAATGGTTTCAGTTCCTGAATACACCGATTATTTCATGTGGACAGTCGGACCATTAACTTTGATTTATTTATTTTATGAAATGTCTAAAGTGACATCAGCCGAGCGTAAAAAACTTTGGGCAGCATTGATTTTCATTTTATTTTCTATTATTTTTTGGGGAATTTATGAGCAAAGTGGCGGTTCATTGAGTATTTTCGCAGCCAAAAATTTAAATAAGGATCTTCTTGGTTTAGATCCAAACGGTGTAAACAATTCCGGAGGTGCATTTTTTATCATTTTCCTAGCTCCATTGCTTGGTCTGTTATGGATCTGGATGAGCAAAAGAAAAATAGAACCTAACACGATTATCAAATTCGGACTTGGATTTATCTTTTTGGGATTAGGATACTATGTACTTTTTGCAACAAGATTTTTTGCAGATTTACAGGGAATCACATCATTAAATTTCTTTACCATTGCTTTGTTAGTAATCACCTTAGGAGAGCTTTGCCTATCACCCATCGGATTATCAATTATGACTAAACTTTCCACCAAAAACCTTCAGGGAATGATGATGGGAATGTGGTTTCTTGCTTCTGCTTACGGGCAATATGTTGCAGGAATCATTGGTGCAGGATTGGCAACTGCAAAAGAAGGCTCCACCAATTATGATGCATTGATAACCTATACAGAAGGTTATAAACAATTGGCTCTCTACGCAATCATTGCCGGAGTGGTACTGATTTTGATATCTCCATTGGTCAGAAAACTGATGCAGGAAGTAAAGTAAACATCAGTAACCTGTAAAAATATCAAATCATGAAAAAAATTTCCATCATACTATTCCTTTTTTTTATCAGTTTAAATTTTGCTCAGGTAAAATGGATGACAATCGAAGAAGCCCTGAACGCACAGAAAGTTCAGCCAAAAAAAATACTGATCGATTTCTATGCAGATTGGTGCGGACCTTGTAAAATCATGGATAAAAAAACCTACGGACATCCCGTTATTTCAGAGTTTTTAAACCAAAATTACTATCCTGTAAAATTTAATGCTGAAGAAAAAAAGCAGATTGAAATATTCGGAAGAAAATTCGTAAACGAAAATACTGCACATAAAAAAGGAAGAAATTCTCTACATGAATTTACACAATTTATGAATGTAGGAGCTGTTCCAAGTACCGTTTTTCTAGACGAAAACGGAGCTCCGATTACCATTTTACAGGGTGAATTGTCTGCAAAAGAACTCGAACCATATCTTACTTTGATTTCAGATGACTTATTTAAAAAAATTAAAACCAGACAGGAGTGGGAAGATTTTCAGAAAAAATTTAAATCAAACATAAAAGATTAAGCAACTCATAGCAATTAACTAACGAGAATAAAATACATTATAAAAGGCTTTCAAATCTGAAGGCTTTTTTTATTTCTAAATTTTCCCGAAATTCGTGGCTTTCTACCCATTGACTTTAGAAACTTCCATAGAATACGTTAAAGGAATCGGTCCTGAACGAGCCAAACTCATCAAAAATGTGTTGGGAATTTCTACCGTTGAAGATCTTCTGCACTTCTATCCTATCCGATATATCGATAAAAATAAATTGTATAAAATCGGGAATCTTCAAGAAAGCAATCTTGAAATTCAGCTGAAAGGTAAAATCTCCAACGTTCAGGAAATTCATAATGGGAAAATAAAAAGACTGACTGCCAAATTCAATGATGACACAGGAAGTATGGATTTGGTTTGGTTTCAATACTCAAAATGGCTGAAAGAACAGCTTCCGGTGAATCGTGAAGTTTTTATTTTTGGCAAGATCAATGCTTTCAATAATCAGTTTTCGATGCCGCATCCGGAAATTGAACTGGATGAAAATAAAGAGAAAGATAATCGTTTAAGACCCATTTATCCAAGTTCGGAAAAATTGACCAAAAGAGGTTTGAATCAGAAATTTTTTCAGGTGATTTTACGAAATATCTGCAAAGAAATTCCTGATTTAATTCAGGAAAATCTTCCGGAATACATGATGAAGTCGATGAATTTTTTATCAAGACAACAAACTTATCTGAATATTCATTTTCCTGAAAATTTAGAATATTTCGAGAAAGCTGATTTCAGATTAAAATTTGAAGAATCTTTCTTTTTCCAGCTAGGTTTTGGATTAAAAAAAGCTCATCATAAAACAAAATCACATGGAAATCCGTTTCCTATTGTCGGGGATTATTTTACAGATTTTTATGAAAATCATCTTCCTTTTGACCTCACCAATGCACAAAAAAGAGTTTTAAAGGAAATCCGGCTCGATATGAAAAAGCCTATTCAGATGAATCGACTTTTACAAGGTGATGTAGGTTCAGGGAAAACAATGGTTGCTCTACTGACGATGCTGATTGCGCTTGATAATGGATTTCAGAGCTGTTTAATGGCTCCAACAGAAATTCTTGCCCAACAACATTACAACGGAATCAAAGATTTACTGAAAGACACACAAATCAAGGTGAATATTCTCACAGGTTCCGTAAAAGCTTCTGCCCGAAAAGTCATTCACGAAGAGTTAGAAAACGGCGAACTCTCCATTTTGGTGGGAACTCACGCTGTTTTGGAAGATAAAGTTAAATTTAAAAATCTGGGCTTAGCAATTATTGACGAACAACACCGATTTGGAGTTGCGCAGCGAGCAAAACTTTGGGCAAAAAATAAAATTCCGCCACACATTTTGGTGATGACTGCAACACCGATTCCGCGAACTTTGGCAATGAGTTTTTACTCTGATCTTGATGTTTCTGTAATTGACGAAATGCCTGTCGGAAGAAAACCGATCATCACGGCTCACAGAAGAGAAAAAGATCGGACTTTTGTCTATAATTTCTGTCGTGACGAGATCAGAAAAGGTCGGCAAATTTATTTTGTTTATCCGTTAATTGAAGAATCTGAAACGTTGGATTATAAAAATTTGATGGAAGGTTTAGAGCATGTCATGCAATCTTTTTCAGATTACAACGTTGCAATGCTTCACGGGCGAATGAAACCTGATGAAAAAGACATCGCCATGAATTATTTCGCTTCCGGAAAAGCAGAAATTATGGTGGCAACAACGGTAATTGAAGTTGGTGTCAATGTTCCAAATGCATCGGTAATGGTGATTGAAAGCGCTGAAAGATTCGGTTTATCACAGCTTCATCAGTTGCGAGGTCGTGTCGGAAGAGGTGCGGAACAGAGCTATTGTATTCTGATGACTTCTGATAAATTATCAACAGAAAGTAGAACCAGAATTAAAACGATGACCGAAACGAATGACGGTTTTAAAATTTCTGAGGTTGATATGCAATTGCGTGGTCCGGGTGATATTCTGGGAACTCAGCAAAGTGGTGTTGTAGATTTCAAAAGACTTGATTTGGTGAATGATTCGGCAATCATTAAAAACACCAAAAATATGGTGGAGAAGATTCTTGAAGCCGATCCCTTGCTTTCAAGACCTGATCATCAGATTATTAAAAATTATTATCTACAATATTATAAAGGGAAAAATAAGTGGAGTAAGATTTCGTAATTTCTTTTAAAATCAACATTATTTTTGTCATTGACTTCGTCGAATCTTCGATTTCCGGAGGAATCTAAATTTATTTGTATAGATGCTTCCAGCATGACAAATTAACTGTTTACTTAAAATGTTTTTATAATTTAATTTCCATTAAATAATCATCCATCACAAAACCATTTCCGATATCAAAAACGCCTTCATCATAAATTTTATAACCTTGAGATTCGTAGAAAATCTTTGCTGAATTGTACTTATTGACATTTAAAATAATTCTCTTGTCACCACTTTCTTTTACTTGTTCATTTAAAAATTCTAAAGTTTTTTTACCTAAACCTTTTCCTTTGCTTTCCGGAACCAAATAAATACGGTGAAGTTTTGTTGTTTGGTTTTCGTAATGATTTTCATAGCCTAAAAATCCATCAAATGAGTTTAAACTTTCATCAAAAACCAAAAAATAATGATAATTCGGATTTCTTAAATGTTCAGAAATTTCTGCCTCAGAATACATGGTTTCAAGCATGTATTTCATCTGTTCTTTCGAGAGTATCTCTGCGTAGGCATTTTCCCATGATCTTTTTGCTAAATCCTGGATCAAAGGAATGTCTTTTTCTGTTGCTTTGATTAATTTCATATTTGATATTGTTTTGACGCTAAATGTATATCTTCCGTTTACAAAGGTGTTTAACTCCGTCGACTCTACGATTTCACTAAGTCAGGGTTTGAGATTAAAAAAGTGAAAAGTATGAACTTTTCACTTTTTTGTACTTTTATTATATCTCAACTAACACAAAGTTTGTCATTCCGTAGGAATCTAAATAACTTGCAGAGATGCTTCCAGCATGACAAACTGAATGTCAATTATTATATTAAAACTTATATTATTCTAAATTTTTGCCATTTCAGCTTTAATCTTCGCATAAAGCCCTTCTGAAGCAGGAACCAATGGAAGTCTCAAATAATTTTTGATCAAACCTTTTTCAGCCAAGACAACTTTAATTCCGCAAGGATTTCCTTCTGCAAAAATCAGTCTTGTGATCTCAACCAATTTATTGTGAATTTCATAAGCTTCATCCACTTTTTTATCAAAAGCCAACTGCACCATCGTAGAAAATTCTTTCGGATAACCTTGTCCGATTACTGAAATCACACCATCCCCACCTGCTAAAGTTACAGGAAGTGTAAATTCATCATCTCCCGAAACTAAATTAAATCCTTCAGGTTTTTTTCTTAAAATATCAAAATATTGTAAAATGTTTGGTGAAGCTTCTTTAATTAAAAATAAATTGGGGAATTCATTTGCCAAACGCAAAGTCGTTTCTGCCTCAACATTTTGTCCGGTTCTCGACGGAACGTTGTAAATGATGATATTTTTTCCGGTAGAAGCCAAAGCTTTATAATGCTGATAAAGCCCTTCCTGATTAGGTTTATTATAATATGGAGACACAGATAAAACAGCTTCAAAATCAGACAAATCTGTTTCTTCGATTTGCTGTTTGACTTCAAGAGTATTGTTTCCGCCGATTCCTAAAACCAAAGGAAGACGTTTATTATTAACCTTAATGATGTGCTCAACCACCTGTTTCTTCTCGTCTGAAGAAAGTGTAGCAGCTTCCGCTGTAGTTCCCAATACCACCAAATAGTTGGTTCCGTTTTCGATGTTGTACTCAACAAGTTTTGTCAAACTTTCGAAATCTACGGATAAATCTTCATTAAAGGGTGTTACCAAAGCAACACCTACTCCTTTTAAAATGCTCATCTGTTAGAAATATTTTTTCCAAATTTAATAAATTAGACCAAGAATTTATCATAATTAATAATGTTTTATTATACATATAATTATATTTGCATATACTAAAAGAAATTATGAATCAGATTGACCATTAGAATGTGATTCCATATAATCTTTATAATAAATGATTACAACATATGAAAAATAGATTCTTATTATTAGGAATTGCTTTGATCTCGCTCACTGCCTGCAAAACGACATCGTTGCAGGTTGCTAATGTGCAGACTCAAAAGAATATTTCTATTGATAATGAGCTGAAAAATGACGAGGAGTTTGTAAAAGTTATCAATCCTTACAAAGAAAAACTGGATAAAGAGATGAATCAAAAAATCTCTCACACCAGTGTAGATCTTACAAAACAGGGTGATAACAGCAATTTGGGAAATCTTTTAGCAGATTATACGTTTGATGGAGCCAATGAATGGGCGAAAATCAATCTTAAAAAAAATATAGATGCCGCTCTGATCAACATCGGCGGAATCCGAACTACAATCGGAAAAGGTGATATTCTTCTGAAAAACATTTTTGAAGTAATGCCTTTTGAAAACGAAGTCATTATTGTAAAAATGAAAGGAACAGATTTGCAGGGACTTTTTGATTACTATGCGAAAAATCTGGTCAACAATCCTGTTTCTCATTTATATATTGAAACAAATAACGGACAGTTATCAAAAACTTTAATCAACGGACAGCCGTTAAATCCTTCGCAGGATTATTATATCGCCACGTCTGATTATCTGGCTTTGGGTGGTGACAATATGAAATTTTTCAGTAAAGGAGAATATATTTCGACCGGAATTAAATTAAGAGATTTATTTATTGAATATTTTAAAAATAATCACGAGATCAATCCAAAAGAAGATGTTCGTTTAAATTTTATCGGAAAGGAGTAATGAACAGAAAAGGCTTTTTAAAAACTATAACGGGCGGAACTTTAGCGATGACTTTAGCTCCGAATCTGATGATGGCGGAAGAATTGAGTTTAAATTCTTTTAAATCTGCCAATAAACTAACCATTCTTCATACCAATGACCAACACAGCAGAATCGAACCTTTTGATGAAAGCTACACCAGAAATCCCAATCAGGGTGGTTTTGCGAGAAGAGCAAGTTTAATTCAGAAAATCAGAGGTGAAGAAAATAATCTTTTGTTGCTTGATTCCGGTGATATTTTTCAGGGAACTCCTTATTTTAATTTTTTTGGAGGCGAACTTGAATTTAAACTCATGTCGATGATGAAATATGATGCCTCAACAATGGGTAATCATGATTTTGATAATGGTTTAAACGGATTTTTAACGGTTTTACCGAATGCTAAATTTCCTTTTATCTGTTCAAATTATGATTTTAAAAACACCGTTTTAGACGGGAAAACTTCGCAGTATAAAATTTTCAATAAAAATGGAATCAAGGTCGGAATTTTTGGTGTAGGAATTAAACTCGACGGACTTGTAGGCAAAAAGCAATACGGTGAAACTATCTGGACAGACCCGATTGATGTTGCTCAACATTATTCCAATTTTCTGAAAAACGAACAAAAATGTGATCTCGTCATTTGCCTTTCTCACATTGGCTACGATTATAAAGATGAACCGGAAAAAATAAGCGATAAAATTTTAGCTTCAAAAACAGAAAATATTGACTTAATTTTAGGCGGTCACACTCACACATTTTTACCTGCACCTGAAACGTATAAAAACACACAGGGAAAAAATGTCCTGGTCAACCAGGTTGGCTGGGCAGGTCTTCTTCTGGGGAGGATAGATTTCTTTTTTGATTCTAATAAAAATATACAAAATATCTCCTGGAATAATCAGGTAATTGACAGCAGTATAACAGCATAATATGAAAAAACTTTTAATTTCTCTTGGTATTTTAGCTTCCGTGCAACTTGTAAGTGCACAGAATATTTCTTCTAAAAAATGGGCAGATTTATTTTCGTACAACAACGTTCTTGCAGTAAAGGAAGATAACGGAAAAATCGTGGCAGCTACAGAAAACGGAATTTTTTATTATACTGTTTCAACAGGAGAAATTACAAAACTCTCAAAAGCAAACGGACTTCACGAAGTAAAGATTTCCGCTTTTGATTACAATCCTCAGACAAAAATAGGCTTAGTTGGCTATCAGAACGGGGCTCTGGATGTTATTACTCCGCAGGGAGTTACTTATGTTGTTGATATTCCTATTGCAACAGGTTATAACGGAAGCAAAAAAATCAATCACATTTCAATAAGCGGAGACAGAGCAGTTGTTTCTGTAGGTTATGGAGTTTCTATTTTTGATTTAAAAAAGAAAGAATTCGGTGATTCTGCATTTTTTGTATCAGGCGGAGTTTATCAGGCAAGTAATGAAGCCACAATAAAAGATAATAAAGTTTTTTCGGTGACCAATACAGGTTTAAAGACGCACGAATTAAATACAACATTTCCTGTATTCTCTACTTGGACTACCGAATTGGCAGGTAATTTTACCCAAATCGATTCTGAAAATGCAATATCATTTTCTTCACCAACGTCAGCTTATATTTATAATAATGGAGTTTCTACCCCAATACCGCAGGTTTTTGGTAATGTAAACGATATTGTTGTCAATACAGACAATATCATCATTACCGATGCGAGCAGAATTTACAGTTACAATACCAACGGAACTTTTGCGGGTTCTGTTACAGTAGGAGAAATTTGTAATACCGCTACAAAAGTTGGCTCGAAAATATATCTGGGAACTATTCTATCTGGTTTAAAGAGTGAGGATAATATTGCTTATAAACCAGATGGACCGTATTTAAATTTTGCGTACAAAATAAGAATTTTTAATGAAAATCAGCTTTTGGTTTCTACCGGATCAAGAATCAACAATTTCAATGAGGGTTTCAATAATCCAAAAAATCCGGGATTTTATTATTTCACCGGAACTGAATGGATTTATCCTTCTTATTTTATTGGTAGCTCTACTGCATTCAATGTTTTGGATGCCATTGCAGATCCTAATAATCTTTCGGAAGTTTATTTTACCAATTACAATACCGCTCCCGGGTTTGGAATCTATAAAATGAAATATAATGCAGGTTCTAAAGATTTTGAATTTGTTAAAAGGTATGGATTGGAAGCACTTGATGGTTTTATGAACAGACCTGTCGGATTTGCATATGATGATCAAAATAATCTGTTTGCAAGTATGGCGTTTGCGGGAAATAATGCAGCTACTCCAGGTTTTGCTTATTACGATCGTGCAACTGATAATTTCATCAATAAATATGCGGTAGGAATTATCAGCAATGGTATACAACAGCCGGTGTACCACGAAAATAAATTCTGGACTCCACTCCCAAGATCTAATAACTTCTTAGTGTATGACACTAAAAAAACACAGAGTGTTACCGATGATACTTTCACTGTTTTAGCTGAAAGCAATGGTTTACCGGGTTCTGCTACAGGAAGTTTATCGGTAGCTTTTGACAAATCAAATGATGCTTGGATAGGAACTGATGTTGGGCTAAGAATTCTTCCCAACGCTGCTGCAGAAGTAGAGAATAATCCTCAGATGGAGCCGATTGTTATAGAACAGGGAGGTCTTGCAGAAGAATTATTCAGAGATTCTCAGGTTTTACAGATAGAAGTTGATGCCGGAAATCAGAAATGGGTTTCCATCGATGGTGGCGGAGTTTATTATCTTTCTGCATCTGGTGAGCAGGTGATCAAAAGATTTACAAAAGAAAATTCACCACTTCCTACGAATACGGTTACAGATATCAAAGTTGATAAAAAAACAGGAAAGGTTTATTTCGTTACCTATGACGGAATTGTGACTTATCAGGGTGATGTAGCCGATGTTACTTCCAATTTCGGGAATGTTTTGGTTTATCCAAATCCTGTAGTTTATGCTCAGTTCAAAGGTAAAGTGACCATCAAAGGATTGGCAGAGAAAACCAATATCAGAATTACAGATGCTGCAGGAAATATTGTGCATTCTGCCATTGCGAGAACCGGATATTATGAATGGGATCTTAATAATCAGAAAGGAAAAAGAGTGGCATCAGGAATTTATTTTGTGCTGATGACGAATGAAGATGCAAGTGATAAAGCAACTGCAAAAATAGCCGTTGTCAATTAATGAATTCTCAGAACGGTTTTTTACTCTCTTTTATAAAATATGGGGAAAACGATGCAATCCTGCATTGTTTTACAGAAGAGGAAGGTTTTCAGACTTATTTTCTCAAAGGAATTTATTCTCAAAAAAATAAGAAGAAAGCTTTTCTTTTGCCATTAAATAAATTAAACTTCTCAGTAAGGCTTGGTAAAGGAAGCGGTATGCAGACTGTCTCAGGATTTGAGTTGCTCAATCTTCACGATGTGTATACAGACATTAAAGCCAATACGGTTGTATTTTTCATTTCAGATTTTCTTAATCAGATTTTGCGAAATGAAAATAAAAATTTAGCCCTGTTTACCACAATTGATGAATTTACAGACCAGCTCAGCAATAAAAACTACCAGTCGCATCTTATTTTTTTAATTAAAATTTTAAAAATTCAGGGGGTTGCACCACTTTTAGGAGACGGAAAATTTCTTGATCCGGAAACCGGAAATTTTATTCATAATTCTACACACGCTATTTTTGATGAAGAAAATTCGCTATTGTGGAAAAGCATTATTTCATCACAAAACCCTTATGAAATCAAGATTCCGTCATCAAAAAGAAAAAATTTTCTAGACAGTATTTTAGTATATTATCATTATCATATTCCTGACTTTAAAACTCCAAATTCATTAGAAATTATTCAGCAGATTTTTGAGTAAATCTTATCCTCCATCTGCAAAACTTTCAAGACTCGTCATTCCTCCATCTACGAAAATACTTGCTCCTGAAATATAATCTGCAAGATCACTCGCTAGAAAAGCAGCCAAATTTCCGATATCTTTTGGTTGCCCGATTCTGTTGTAAGGAATAAGTTCCAACAGAGAATTTAAAGCGTCTTTCGTTTCCCAAGCCTGTTTATTGATAGGTGTTTGTATTGCACCGGGACCTATTGAGTTGACCCTTATTTTGTCGGGACCATATTCCTGCGCCAAAGTCTGCATCAGCATTTTGATAGCACCTTTACTTGCCGCATAATTGGCATGACCTGCCCAAGGAATAATTTCGTGAACCGAACTGATGTGAATGATTTTTCCACAAGCAATTGAACGTGAAGTATCAATACCGCGTCTGAGAAACTCTTTGATCGCTTCCCTTGAACAAAGGAATTGACCCGTCAGATTAACATTGATTACTGCATTCCAGTCATCAAGGGTCATTTCGGTAAATTTTGCATCTTTCTGAATTCCTGCATTATTGATCAGAATATCAACCGTCCCGAATTGATCAATAACATCTCCGAACATTCTGATTACTTCATCTTCTTTGGAAACATCGCATTGATAGGTGATTCCTTTTCCGCCTGCATCGGTGATTTCCTTTAGTACTTCCTGAGCACTTTCGTGAGATTTTTCTGAAGAATGATTGATGATTACTGTGGCTCCGGCTTCGGCAATAGATTTGGCAATTCCGGTTCCTATTCCGCTTGATGCACCTGTGATGATGGCGACCTGATTTTTTAATGATACTTCCATAATTATATTTCAATCGTGTTTAAATCAAATTGAAAGTATCACGCCAAACTAAAAAATTGATTTAATTATTCTGAAGTTTTTTAGACATCAAAAACTGAGGTCCGCTTCTGCCCTCTCTCGTTTTACCTTCAAATTCATATCCGGTTTTGACATACAATTGAAAAGCTGAGGTATTTTTTTCGTTTACGGCTAAGACAATTTCATTGCAGTCTGCGAAATGTTCTTTTATAAAATGATCAACTTCAATCATTGCTGATTTCCCAATCCCTTTTCCCTGAAAATCAGGATTTACAGATAATGAGCGAAGTAAAACCGAGTCAGTATTTTCTGTAAGATCAAATTTATCATCTCCAAAATCAAGCACAAAAAACCCAGCTGCTTTTTCGTCATAAAAAATGGTAATCGGGTAAGCAAAAAAATCTCCATTGTGGTTTCTCTCTTCTATTCTTTTTAAAGATTGCTTTGCTGTTGCTGTGTACTGCGACTGAATATCATCGAGAACATAATCAAGTTCCGGAAGATCTTCAGGTTGATAAAATTTTAACTCAGTCATATTTAATGATGATAAATATCTTCGTACATCACTCCGGCTCGTATTTCTACAGCCAATTTATTTTCTTCAGGAACGATCGGGCAATTGTAATCGTACGCATTGTAAGCACAGAAAGGCTGATAAGATTGATTAAAATCTAAAACAATTGTATTGCCGCTCGGAATTTTCAGATCCATATATTTTCCGCCGCCATAGGTTTCTTTGTTGTTGGTTTCATCACGAAAAGGCAGGAAAAGGTAGTCTTTATATTCTTCTTTTTTCATTAAATCTAAACTTTGGTAAATCGTTAAAGTATACCATTTTCCATCTAAAGTAAAAGTTGCCTTACCAAATTCCTGATACGATTTTGATTTTCCGGAAGATGTAGGCAAATCAAAAGGTTGAGGATTTTCAGTTTTAATAAAGTTTGCAGTAACTCTGTATTTTAAATCAATCGGAAAGAAAGGATGCTGTTTGAATTTCGCAAAATTATCATCTCTTAAAGGTGTTTCTTTAGGATCCAAATATTCTTTATTTAAATCTTGCTGAAATTTCTTGATTTCTTTAATTTCCTTCGATTGCTGTTTATTAATCTGAGGAAATGCAAATACCGGAAGTATAAAAAATAGAAATAGGATGTATTTTTTCATTTAATTATTCTGAAATTTTAATTCTATAAATATCTGACGAATTTCTTTTAATTGATTTCACAAAAAAACCACCTTCTTCCGGAATAATTTCTTTAAAATCGAAGCTTGAACAATCCTTCGGAAGTCCTGAAAAAATTAAGGTAAACCAAAAGTCTCTCATAAACGGAACTGCCGTCCAGTTGGGATAAATCGTGATATTTTCAGCGTGAATCAATTTACTTTTGTGACTGGAAGAATTGTCTATCAGGTAAGTCGTATTCCAGATCCTGATCAGGTTTCCCAAAAACGGCGATGCAGGAAAACAGCAATGCACGATTACCTGTTTCTCTTCTTCAATTTTGGTCTGAAGAGATTCAAGCAATTCTTTTGCGATAACGGGTTTTACGATTACTTCTTCCATGATTGATGATGGGTAATTGGCAATTGGTAATGAGTAATAGGTAATCAAGCATTTTTTATTGCTTATTACCCATTACTTATATTTTAATGTTTTAGTTCTAATTTTTCTTTGCTGTAGGCTCTTACCCTCTCTGTAAGCTCAGGGTTTTCGGCTAATTTCTGTCCGTATGAAGGAATCATTTCCAATAATTTTTCTCTCCATTCACCATTTATTTTTTCGGGAAAGCATTTTTCCAAGACATTGACCATTGCAAAAACTGCTGTGGAGGCTCCCGGAGACGCACCCAACAAAGATGCAATCGTTCCCTGCTGATTGACCACAACTTCGGTTCCGAATTCTAATTTTCCACCCTGTTTTCCATCTTTTTTAATGATCTGTACCCGTTGTCCGGCAACTTTCAGTTCCCAGTCTTCTTCTTTAGCATCTTTTACAAATTCCCTTAAATGCTGAATTCTCTGAGCCTTAGTCATTGCAACCTGTTGCACCAGATATTTTGTCAGCGGAATATTATGCCACCAAGCTCCGAATAGTGACTTTATATTTTTAGTATTGACACTTGCAGGTAAATCCAGATAATTTCCTTCTTTCAAAAATTTAGTTGAAAATCCTGCAAAAGGACCAAAAAGCAATGCTTTCTTTCCGTCAATAATTCTCAAATCCAAGTGCGGAACTGACATTGGTGGCGCATCTACAGTTGCCTGAGTATACACTTTTGCCTGATGCTTTTCTACTAACTCAGGATTGTGTGTTACCAGCCATTCTCCGGAAACAGGAAAACCTCCGTAACCTTCACTTTCCTTAATGTCTGAACTTTCGAGTAACGGCAATGCGTAACCTCCTGCTCCGATGAAAACAAAATCTGCCACTACTTCCTGCTTATGACTGTGAATTCTGTCTTTCACTTTCATTTCCATTTCCCGTCGTTTCTCGGATCGATATCTTTTACTTCATGATAAAGAAACACTTCAACGTTTGAATCTTCAAGCAAATGTCTTCCCATTTTTCTTGTTAGGCTACCGAAATTCACATCGGTTCCCAAATCCATTTTTGTGGCTGCGAGAACTTCCGCTTCGTTTCTTTTACTCATTACCAAAGGAATCCATTCTCGCAATTGGTCATGATCTGTAGTAAATTCCATTGCAGAAAACAAGGGCGAATCTTTCATCGCTTCATGACGTTTCTGAAGATATTCAGCATCTTTTTCGCCAAATACCAAACTCATGTGCGCACAGGAATTAATGAAATCTGACGGAGTTGATATATATTTCTTATCAATCAGGTAAGACCAGAATTGTTTTGAAATTTCAAACTGTTCTGCAATCTTTTCAGCTTTTGAAATATCAATTGTTCCGTCTTCATTTTCGGGCGTATAATTCAATTCGCAAAATGCTGAATGTCCTGTTCCTGCATTGTTCCATGCGGCCGTACTTTCTTTCGCAAATCTTCCTAGTCTTTCAAAGATGGCTATATTTAAATTGGGATCAAATTCGTGAAGCAATGTTGCTAAAGTGGCACTCATAATTCCGCCTCCGATTAAAACAACATCATATTTTGGTTTTGGTGTTCTGCTTAAAATTGTATTCGGCATTCCTTTAAATTTACTACGAATTTCGGGAAAAGTTTTAACAGAAGAATCTATTTTAAATAACTTTTTTAAATTATTATTTCGAAAACTATTGAGAGTAATTCAATTTAAATTCTTTTAGAAATATTAAACTTAGATTCCATTCACAGAATCTTTATTTATTGAGATTGTGATTCTATCTTTAAATCTAAGGTTTTTACCAATTCTCTTGCTGCTGCACTTCCTGCTCTATTAGCACCAATGGTAGATGCTGAAGGACCATAACCCACAAGATGAATCCTCGGTTCTTTTGACACTTCCGTCGCCAGTCTTCCAGACATCATAATGCCACCACCTTCTTCTTTAGGCAAAACAGCATCCAGATGTGACATAGACCAACGGAAACCTGTATTCCAAAGAATAACATCGGCTTTTTCATGCCTCCCATCTTCCCATTTAATACCATCTTCAATGATTTCACTAAACATAGGGAAGCGTTTGAGAACACCTCTTCTCTCCATGTCCTTAATATCATCATTAACAGGCAATCCCGTTACTGAAACTACCGACATCGGCAATAATCCGTTTCTAACCAGCTTTTCAACCATCGCTACCGCTAAACTGCCTGCCATATCATCAAAAGGTCCTTCTCGAAATTCCGGAGGTCTACGTGTAACCCATGTTGTAGTAGTTACTTTTGAAATTTGATCTAGCAACTGAATCGCCGAAATACCACCGCCGACAATAATTACGTGTTTTCCTTTGAAATATTCAGCATTTTTGAAATTTCTAGTATGCAATTGCTCTCCCTGAAAAAGCTTAGCACCAGGATATTCCGGAATATAAGGATTCCCCCAAGTTCCTGTAGCGTTGATAATACCTAATGCAGAAAATGCAGCAGATGATGTATCGATATAGAATCTTTCGCCATGAATACTCACTTTCTCAACTTTCACCGGCCTGTAGACCTGCAATCCGAATTTTTTCTCGTACAAATCATAATAATGTGGAACTGCAACATTGGCTCTCACGTTCAACTTATCTCCCTCAATGGTTTCTTCAAAAGACATTCCCGGCAGATCATGAATCCGATTTACGGTGCTTAAAGTCAATGAATCCCAACGGGACTGCCATGCCCCACCAGCCGTAGGGGCTTCATCTAAAATAATAAAATCATGTCCGATTTCCAGACCCATTTTTTTAAGATGGTATGCTGCTGAAAGCCCGGCCTGTCCAGCTCCAATAACTGCAATTTTTGTTTTATACCAAATTTTCCCTGCCATTTTCAATATTTTTTAACGCCAACCTAATTCGGGAGCAACATACTTCAAAATAGATTCGAGTATATGAATGTTGTAATCGACACCTAATGTGTTAGGAATAGTCAACAATACAGTATCTGCTTCCAGAATTGCCTCATCCTGTGCCAATTCCCTGATTAACTGTTCCGGTTCTGCGGCATAACTTCTTCCAAAAACAGCACGTTGATTTCCTTCCAACACACCTATCTTATCAGTTTTATTATTGTCATTCTCAAAATAATATTGATCCTGATCATTAACTATAGGAAAAATAGATCGACTCACAGAAACTCTTGGTTCACGAACGTGTCCTGCTTTCTTATATGCTTTTTTGTATAATCTTATTTGTTCAGCTTGCTGAATGTGAAACGGTTTTCCGCTTTCATCAAACTTTAAGGTTGAGCTTTGCAGATTCATTCCTGTTTCTCCTGCCCAAACCGCAGTAGCATCTGAAGCAGATCCCCACCAAATACGGTCACGTAATCCCTCAGAATGTGGTTCTATTCTCAATAATCCGGGTGGATTGGGAAACATAGGACTAGGGTTTGGTCTTGCAAAGCCTTCTCCTTTTAATAAATCAAAAAACTCTAATCCTTTGAGGCGCCCCATATCTATATCGGTCTGACCATCCTCCAAATCATATCCAAAATATCTCCAGCCATCAATAACCTGTTCCGGTGAACCTCTGCTAATGCCTAATTGCAACCGACCTTCGGAAATCAAATCTGCTGCACCGGCATCTTCTGCCATATAAAATGGGTTTTCGTAACGCATATCGATTACTCCGGTTCCGATTTCAATTTTCTTAGTTTTAGCACCAATTGCTGCCAACAACGGAAACGGCGAAGCTAACTGTTTGGCAAAATGATGCACCCGAAAGTATGCTCCGTCAATACCTATTTCTTCAGCAGCTACAGACAGATCTATTGACTGCAATAGAGTATCACCCGCAGTTTTGGTGTCATACGATGGATGATTTCCCCAATGTCCGAACGATAAAAATCCTATCTTTTTCATGTATCTAAAATACAAAATGCAATCTTCGAAAGTATTACCATACATCAATTTCGGAAAGAAGCAGATCACTATCAAAAAAATTAAAGTTGAAGCCGTGATTTAAGCAAAAATAAATTTATCAATTTTCATTTTTAATAAAAATGTTTAATTTTAAAAATAATTACACAAAGATTTTTTATTTACTAAACGTTTAAGGCGTTAACATTTAACGGAGCACAAGAAGTTTCCATGTTATGACAAATTGTAAATACAAAAAAACATCAGCAATAATTTGCTGATGTTTTATTTTTGATTTAATTTAAAATATTTTTAATTCAGTTTTGCAGTCAGTTTCTTGAACTGTTTTTCTGCGTTTTTACCTTCATACAGAATTCCGTAAATAGTATCTATAATCGGTAATTTCAGATTTTTCTGTTTTGCTGTTTTATAAATAGAATCTGCTGCGTAATATCCCTCTGCAACCATGTTCATCGATTGAATTGCAGACTTTACGGTATATCCTTTTCCGATCAGGTTTCCTAAATTTCTGTTTCTTGAGAATAATGAATATGCTGTAACCAGTAAATCTCCTAAATAAGCACTTTCGTTGACGTCTCTCGGAGCTTCATAAATCGCTTCAAGGAACGTTTCCATTTCACGGATTGCGTTGGATACAAAAACTGCTGTAAAGTTGTCTCCATAACCTAAACCGCTTGCAATTCCTGCTCCGATTGCAAAAATATTTTTAAGAATGGCACTGTACTCGTTTCCTAAAATATCTTTGCTGGAATTAACTTTAATAAAATCAGAATTAAAAATTCCGACCAATTTATCTGAAGTTTCGTCTTCAACGGTCGCAATGGTAAGATAAGAAAGTCTCTCCATCGCAACTTCTTCTGCGTGACAAGGTCCTGCAATCACGGCCTGATTTCTGAAACCGATTTGGAACTCTTCTTTCAGATAATGCGCAACAACATCATTCACTTTTGGAATAATCCCTTTAATAGCAGAAACAAAAATCTTGTCTTTGTACTCACAAGTCATTTTTTCCATCGTATCCGACAAATAAATTGACGGGGTTGCCAAAACCACCACATCACAAGCAGAAACGAGCTCATTAATATCAGTAGTAAGCTTTAAATTTTTAAGATTAAAATTAACAGCTGTAAGATATGTGGGATTGTGACCGCGAAGTTCAATAGCACCTTTTACAAACTCACTTCTCACGCACCAATGCACTGTTTTGCAGTTCTCAACAAGCATCTTTACAATTGCCGTTGCAAAACTTCCGCTTCCTACGACACCGACAGCAATGTCGTGCTTAGCCTTTTTTGAGTTTGAAGATTCTGAAGTTGTTTTCTTTTTCGCCATAATTGAAATGTGAATTGCAAATATATTAAAACAAAGAAATAAGTGGCTGTATAAATCTAACAATACTTATTTTATTAAGAAATTAACATTCTCACACAATTAAATGGTTAAAATTCCGTTAGTTATAAAATATTCCAGATTTTAATTAGAAATAATTCTTAAAATTTATTTTTAACTAAATTTGCACCCTTAAAACGGTTTTTAAATTCCAAGAAAGAAAAATGAAGAAATTTTTAGGAAGCAAAAAGAAAGTAAACATTCTGATCGGAGGACTTTTACTGGTAGTTTTTGCACAAAGTATTTTTATTGCCAAATTATATTCAACAAAAGATGATAAAAATTATGAAGTCAATCTGGTAAAAATAAATACAGAAAAAGATAGTGTAGATTATCTGAAAATGAAGACAGATCTTAGTTTAGTAGATCAAACGGTAGGACAGCTGAACTCATTTTTAAAATCTAAAGACATTAAGAACGAAAGACTAATGGTCCTTGATAATGATAGTGTTTCAAACTCAATTTATCTTGCCAAACAATCAAACAGATACAGCCAATATTTGATGGATCTTCAGAAAAAACTACAGCAAGTTCCTTTAGGAATGCCGACTGAAGGCTATATTTCGTCAAATTTCGGAATCAGAAAAAATCCTATTCCATTCAAAACGGTTTTTGCATCGGTAAAACCAACTGTAGAATCTAAAACAACAGTAGTTGCTACAGCAGCTCCAAAACCTGAAGTAAAAGCTGAACCTTACGAAAAAACAATTGAATTGACAGACAGCTACGGAAATAAACGTGAAGTAAAAGTAATGGTGACACCTAAAGCAAAGACAGAAACTGTAGCTTCTGCACCTGCAATTTCTTCCAATACTGTTGCTGCATCATCATCAAAAACTACTGCCGAAAAAAACAATCCTCCTGCCGAAGCTGATCAGATGCAGTTTCATAAAGGTCTGGACATTGCCGTTCCATTTGGGTCTGATGTCATTGCTACCGCTGCAGGAACGGTGATATTTGCAGGACAAAAAGGCGGTTACGGAAACTGCGTAATTGTTTCTCACGGAAATGGTTTGGCGACGCTTTACGGACATCTATCTCAATTGGTTGCAAAAACCAATGATAAAGTAAAAGTGGGACAAGTGATTGCAAAATCAGGAAATTCCGGTCGCTCTACAGGACCTCATTTGCATTATGAAGTACATAAAAACAATACTCCGGTGAATCCGAAGTTGTTTATGAATCTGTAAACATTTAATCAATAAAAAATAGTTTCAGCGGCACCTTCGGTGCCGCTGAAACTATTTTTTTAAATTTTTCATTCATCGGATTTTATCCGATGCTTTGTTAGGTCGTCGCCCCGTTGGAGCTTTTTTAGGCAAAATCAAATTAATAAGCAGCCGTAAAACGCTCACGAATATGGTTGTTCTGCTCCAATTCATCCACCAAAACAACGGCAACATCTTCCACAGACAAAATACTTCTTCCATTTTCGTCAAAAACAGGAGATTCCAGAGCTGTTCTGTATTTTCCGGTTCTTATACCCGCTGTTCCTTGGTGCATTTCAATTGCTGGGCTAAAAAACGTCCAGTCTAAAGTGTTGTTTTGTTTAATTTCATTCAAATAATCTCTTGCCGCGGTTGCTCCCGGTTTGATATCTGCAGGAAAATCAGGACCGTCAACCAATTGGTTTCCGTCGATGAATAAACTTCCTGCTCCACCAACGGTAATAAATCTTTTAACACCGGATTGTTCTACTGCTTTTTCGATATTTTTACTTCCGTTCAGAAAGTCATCGTAAAGATTGGGATTCATCCATCCCGGATTGAAGGTATTGATTACGGCATCGTTTCCTTCCAGAACTTTTGCAAATTCTTCCACATTGTTTACGTCTGCGCTGATTGCCTTTACATTGTCTTTCACATCAACTTTTGAGCTGTCTCTAGCGATGGCAATCACTTCATACCCTCTGTTTGATAATTCGTTAACAACTTGTTTTCCTACGAAACCTGTGGCTCCGATTACTGCTACTTTTTTGTTCATGCTTTTTTTATTTAAATTAATTGTAATAAATATTGTTACATTTTTGGTTAAAAAATTTTAATCAAATTGATCTGTAAATTCCTGGAGAGATTTATCTCCCAAAAAACTTTTTACCAATAGATCTGTCTGCTCAAAAAGCAAGGAAAGATGATTGTTGATCTCCTTTCCTACCGGACAGGCAGGATTTGGGTTCTGGTTTTTCTTCCCTAAAACTTCATTGTTTTTTACGGCTGCGTAGATTTCAGAAATTTTAATTTCGTCAGCACTTTTTAAAAGTCTTGTCCCGCCATCTTTTCCCAATCTGCTTGTAATTAAACCCGCTTCACGCAATTCACGCAATTCTTTACGTACAATTACAGGATTTACATTGATGCTTCCGGCGATCCAGTCAGAAGTGAGCCACTCCTGAGGAACTTTTGCCAGTAATGTCATAATATGTATCGCTGTTGCGAATCTTGTATTGCTCATAATTATGGTACAAAGATATACAAATTTTAATTGTAACAAAATTAATTACAATTAAAAATAATTTAACTGTAATTAATTATATCAGAATCATTTTGTTTCAATCTCAACAATCTTCCTACCAATATCTTCAAAGTACTGATTGATGAGAGTTTCATAAATTTTGTAGCCGTCATCGATATTTGTGAAAATAACAATACCTTTTTTTGTTTTTGGTAAAATGATCGCAAACGTGTTAACACCTTTATCTGAACCGCTGTGTGAAAGGGAAATTTCATTATTTCCTAAGTCATAAATTTCAAATCCGAGTCCGTAATATTTGTTTTTTTTAGTTTCGACCTGCTTGGTTTTCATCTCTTCAAAATTTTGTGGTGAAAGCAGTTTATTATCCATTACGGCAATCAAAAAGTTACTGTAATCTTCCACAGAAGTCATCAAATCATCTGCTGCATTAGGAATTCTGTTTTTTACAGTATCGTAGGGTTTTCCGTTTTTGTCATAACCAATAACGATTCTTTCCGCATTTTTTTTCTCATTCCAGAGATAACTTGTATCATTCATATTCAAAGGGTTGAAGACCAATTCTTTTGCTAAATCTTCCAGACTTTTATTGAATTTTTTTTCGATCGCTTTTCGTAGATATTCAAAACCCTCACCTGAATATTGATATTTTGTACTCGGATCAAAATTAAAACTGAGCTTTTGATCTTTATTCATCCATCTCCAATTTGAGAAACCGGTTTGATGGCTCAAAACCAATCTGGTCGTCAGTTTCTTGTGACGAGGATCATCAGCAACATCAGGATCGGTAAAATATTTATAAAGCGGTTCGTCAAGGTTCCATTTTCCGAGGCTTACTAAACGCAGAACTGCCATTGCTGTAACGGGTTTGGTTAATGAAGCTACATTAAAAAGGCTGTTGTAAGGCGCTGTTGTTTTGCCGTTTAATGTTCCGTAAACTTTTATCTGTGTTAATTTACCATTTTCGATTACACCTAATCCTAAAGTAGGAATGTTATTAGCTTTTAATAATCTTTCCAAATCGTCCGAAATTTTTGTTTTAGCAGGATCTTCGTGGCTATAGCTGAGAACATCGCTCATCAACCAATTTCCGTTTTTTTTGGTCCAGACTGATGTGAATTTTGCTTGTCCGCCTAAAACATCTTCTTTATTTTTTTCGCGCGTAAAAAACTGATGTTCTCCTGTTTGGATAGCACCGTACAATTCGCCGTTATTATACAAAGGAAAAACTTCCAGACTGCTTTCAATCACTTTGCGAATCGGCTTTTGATCGGGATTACCACAGATATTTTTCTTCGTTCTTTCCATAAACAGTTTTTTATCCTGGAAACCACCGAAGTCATGATAAAATTTCAGATTATCATCTACCGATTTTTCGAGATATGCAATATCACAATTATTGAAACCACGCTCGAAGAAAAGGCTGTCCTGTTTTTTTAATTCTAAAAATAATGATGAATTTTTATCGATTTGGGCTTTCAGATTTCCAAAGAAAAGGAAAAGAATAAGAATGCTGTAGTAAAGTCTTTTTGTCATTGAATTATTTTTGACAAAGATTCAGAATTAATCAGTTTTAATTCAAAAATTTACCCCGACAAAAACCCGACAACTGGATGACAAATTTATATGATACTGAAATTCAATCTATAGCAAAGATTTCGTTTCTTGTCAATTTCATAAGCATTTCTCAGAATAATGAAAACATTTGCAAGCGTTAAGCAAATCATCGTTATCATTACAGATGCCGAACCGAGTTTTAAGAAGGCAACAATCAGAAAAATAATGGGCGAAATAATGGCTAAAAATATCTGAAGAGAAATGATTTGTTTTACAATTGAGGATTTCTCTTTTGTGAAGAGCATCATCAATAAAGGCGGCAGAAAATTGGCAACCGGAAGCCACGCAAAAGGAATTGAAGACAGATTAATCATCTTGATGAGAGTATAATTAAGAACCTCATCTTTTTCTGACGATGGAAGAAAATTTTCAACAAAAATTTCCTGCGGGATTTCCTGATGTAATAATTGCTTTTCAGAAATATCAAGAGTGGTAGCCAAGGTTTTCAGCGTATAACCTTTCGGGTCTGTTCCGGCCTCAATCCGTTGAATGGTTCTTACAGAAATACCTGATTTTTCAGCCAGTTCTTCCTGAGTGAGATTTTTCTGTTCTCTGATTTTCTTTAGTTGTGACATTTGTAAAAAATTTACAAAACAAATTTACAGATTCGATCTGTTTTAATTTAATAAATAAATTACCCGAAAAAACAGGTAATTTATTTTAAATATCAGTTGAAATTTATTTAATATCCAGCAACTCAACCTGAAAGACGAGTGTACTGTTAGGTCCGATTTCTTTACTGATCTGCTGATCTCCATATGCCAGATGTGGGGGAATGATCAATCTCCATTTACTTCCTACAGACATCAACTGAAGAGCTTCTGTCCATCCTTTGATTACTTTATTCAATGGAAATGAAGCCGGAGTTCCTCTTTTCACAGAACTATCGAAAACTTTACCTCCGATTGTTGTTCCGTGATAATGACATTTTACCATAGATTTCGGACCTGGTTTCGGACCGTCGCCTTCTGTGATGATTTCATACTGCAAACCGCTCGGTAATTGCACTACGCTTTCTCTTTTACCGTATTCCGTCATATATTCCTGTCCGTCTTTCAGGTTTTTCTCTGCCAGTTCTTTTTTGCGCTTAAATAACATATCTGCTACTCCCATAATTTTTTTTACAAAGATAAGATTTTTGAAGCGGGAAGCACAAAACCTGAAAATCAAAATCATAAGGATAAATTTCTGACACCGATCTTTTTGTTTCCTGAAAATCATAAATTTCAAATAAGTTTAATATTCTCTTAACGTAGAAATAAAAACTTGGCGTTATACTTGAATTTTGAAAATATATGTCAAATCCCTTAAAATATAATAAGAACTTTGAAAAACTATCATACGAGGAAAAGCAACTCCTTGAGGAAACAAAAAAAAGCATTGCCGATTTTGTAGAGCAATCTTCCTCCATCAGCGATGTCAATTATGCGACAAGAAACGCCCATGCTAAAACTTATGCTGTTTTGAAAGGAGAATTTATCATCAACCCGGAAATGCGGTCTGATCTTCTATACCTGTTTGATAAAGAAAAATACAACATCGTCGTAAGGCTTTCAAATGCTCATTTAAAAATTAAAAGAAATAAAAAAGACATCCCTGCCTATGGGTTTTCAATTAAAATAAAAGATGATGCAGATCGTACAATTGCCAATTATCCGCTGGTGAATTTTCCATTGTTCCCGATCAACTCGGTTGCTAAATTTTTGAAATTATTTACAGCTATCAATTGTTTCTTTACTAAAAAATGGGGAAATACATTCCAATTAATTTCGCAATTTTATAAGGTTTTGCCAGGCATTCTGACTTTATCATTTCTAAAAAAAAGCTGGGAACTTTTCATGAAGAGGAATGATTTTTTTCTGTCTTTTGATTATCATTCGGTCGGCGTTTATCGTTTGGGGGATCACATGATCAAAATTAAACTGAGTCCGCAAAACATCCAGAAAAATTTCGGAACAAAACTTACTACCAAAAAAGCTATTGAAGATTTTTGCTTTCACGAAAATTATACTTCTGATGTTATGATTCAGTTTTGTTATGATCTGAAAGATCAGCCCATCAATATTCTCAACCGCGAATGGAAAAACTCACCTTTTGTTAAAATTGGTGAAGTAAAAATTGAGAAAAATTCTTTGGTTAATCCCAAAGCCTGCGACAATGAACTGCTGTCATTCAATCCTTTTGAAAGTGCAGAAATCTTCCAGCCGGTAGGGAAAATTCAGAAATTGAGGGATGAGGCGTATAAAGTTTCGCTTCAGACGAGAAAAAAAATCAATAAGCTTTTGAAATATAAATAAACTTTATAAGCTTGAATTTTTTTTATATTGCCACAGATGCACAAATACAAATGTGTTGTTTTTTATAAACTATTAAGATAGATATGAATGTGCATTTTTTAACCATAACGCTAAAATCAGCAGTTATTTTGTCATTGACTACGTCGAATCTGTGATTTCCGGAGGAATCTAAATGGTTGAAGGTTAAAATCTTTGTAGAGATTC
>NZ_JBZEEQ010000014.1:0-122192 GCF_058310155.1 Chryseobacterium sp. DT-167
AGGAAATACCATTTCTTATGACTTAAACGGGAACATGACCAGTCATCTAGATAAAGGAATTCTTGAAATAAAATATAATCAACTGAATCTGCCATCTTATATAAAATTTAATAATTTCGTACAAAGAGTTGGCGGTGATGTATACCGAAATATGACTTACTCTTACCGTGCAGATGGAGTAAAGATCAAGAAAGTACATCATTATTTTTCAGGTAGAAACAGAGCAGATGCTTTTGCAACTACTGATTATATTGATGGTTTTCAGTACAGTAATGATCAGTCTGGTCTTATTGTACCATCTGTATTAAAGTTTTTTGCTACTTCCGAGGGGTATTTTGATTTCGAAAACAATCGTTATATTTACCATTACAATGATCATTTAGGTAACGTAAGAGTAAGTTTTGCAAGAGAAGGTAACACGGCGATCATTGTAGAGCAAAACGATTATTACGCATTTGGATTAAAGCATAATGGTCCTCTCTATAATCCTACAGGATTGAACTATAAGTATCAATATAATGGTAAGGAAATGCAGGATGAAATTGGGATGTATGATTATGGAGCAAGATTTTATATGCCCGATTTGGGAAGATGGGGAGTTGTAGATCCTTTAGCGGAACTAAACACAAGACACTCTCCTTATCATTATGCCTTAAACAACCCCATGAGATTCATTGATCCGGATGGAAGAAATGCAATGGATACGATGATGCAGCTTGGTGGAACGTGGCAAAATGTCGGGTACGGATATTTCAATGCTGAATTAGGAAAGTATATCGATTACGAAGGTAATGTAATGAATGCTGCTCAGGTTCTGGAATCAAGAGCCTTTATCAATGGCGGTGGTGGAGCTGGAAGTGGTGCTGTAGATGTTGTTCTGCAAGAACTAGTGATGACTGGTAAGGGCAGTAAAAAAACGTTTAATAACTTTGAAAATCTGGACTATAATAGATTTATCCTGTCAAACAGTATATTAGGAGCTTTAGGAAACTGGAATTATGATGTTAACAGTGCCAACATGGGACAATACATCATGAACTCTAAAGCCTCTATGGAGGTGGCAGCGGTTGAAAGATTCTTATTTATTGATATACCTTTGTCTTTTGCCGGTGGAGAACTTGTTGCTGCAGGATGGAGGGCAAGTGGTATTGGTAGATATTTATGTGGTCCTATTGGAAGATTGACCAACGGACTGATAAAAATCTGTTTCACAGAGGGAACTTTAGTAGCTACAGAAAAAGGCAGTAAAAAGATTGAAGACATTAAAGAAGGGGATTTTGTATGGAGCTACAACGAAGAAACGGGCAAAAAAGAACTGAAAAAAGTAGTAGCACTATCCCGCAATACTTCTTCTTCATTAGTAAAAATCTCTGTAAACGGTACAGAAATTACCTGTACACCGGAACACCCATTCTTTGTGAACGGAAACTGGGTAGAAGCCAAAAACCTAACAAAAGGTACACTTCTAACCACTTTAGACGGAACAACTTCTCCTGTAGAATCTATTAAATTCTTGGATGAAAAGGTAAAAGTCTATAACTTTGAGGTTGAAGGTAACCATAATTACTATGTTTCTGAGAAAGGAATTTTGGTGCATAATGATTGTTCTTTAATGACTGAATTTATGGGTCATTTCGGTAAATACGTTTCAAACATCGATGCTAGTATTAATATGGGATGGTTTACAGGAGATGTTATGGAACTGCAGGTTAATGCTATATTACGAAGCTCAAGTGCCCCTAGAAATGGTGTAATGAAAGCATTAACAGAAACGGCTGAAGGTATGGCAAGAAAACATGGAATGAGTGAAGTTCGTATACAGTTCAATATGGTTCATAATTCTTTCCTTAAGCATGGAGGATGGGCAGACGAACTGGGATATTATTTTAGTAGAGAGGGAGATACAGTTTTTTGGGAAAAAGTTTTACATTAGTATGAAAGCAAAAGAATTTAAAAAAGAGGTTTTGGAAATTACTCTTAGAAGTGTTGATAAAAAACCTGAAGATTGGATAACATTTAATGATAAAATGCACACAATTTTATTAGAGGATAATTATGTCCCAACAAAAGCATCTCTATTGTCAAATGAATTACCAATATTAGAGTGTGATTTACATGACTCTTATTTACTTGTAACTTCAGATAGGGTTATTTCCATTATCAATAATAAATATGATGAGATTTATCCAAATGATTTTTATGAACTTTGTAATGATTATGAAAAGTTTAATTATAAAAAAGAAGGTAATTATCCCAAAACTAATTTTATATGTATTCAGAAAATAGATGGATTTAAAGTTCTATTAAAAATAGATTCTAATTATCCTGCTTTTTTTACTAAAATATTAATTTATAATATTATGTTATATAAGAAAGAAGGAAGATGGTTTTTAAATCCAAGGAACAGAATGTATTAGTAAAAATATTTTGATAACTAAATAAACAATGAAAAAGAGATTGATTTTTGATCAATCTCTTTTTATTAGAAAAGTAAAAGTTTATAACTTTGAGGTTGAGGCAACCATAATTATTATGTTTCTGAGAAAGGCATCTTGGTGCATAATAATTGTGAAAGATTTTTAGGTTTAACAGATGACTTGTATGCGGAAGGACAATATTTTATGTATTCAGAAAATTACATTTCCGGAAATACATATACAAAGTCTATTTCATTATTAGCCAAAGCACAAGAATCGACGGATCTCAATTTATTATTAAGAACAATGTTTAATGAAGCAAAAAGTCATGGTGCAACAATGCTTGAATTAAGAGGGACATCTGTAATGAATAGTAAGTTGTTTAATGAAGCTGCTGCTAGGAGATTAGGTTTCACTTTTGAGAAATTAAGTGAATCATCAATAAGACTTACAGCCCCAATTCCTTAATAAAATGAAAATATCAATTTTAGAAGCAAAATTCAGAAGAAGTAAACTCGAACTGAATTATACCGAATTATGGAAAACTTTAAATATTTTTAAGCAAAATATTATTTTGCAAAATATCACTTTATCCATAAATGAAACACCTATTATTACATCTTTTATAAATAATATTGAATGGTGGTTAATAACAGATCAAACAATTTATAATTATAATAATCACTTAGATATCATACTTTTAACTAATATTTCAAAAATTGAAATGTTCAAAGACATTAAAACTCTTAATGAAAGTTATGTAAACATTTACTATAAGGAAAGGATATTATCATTAAAACTTGAGGAAAAATCTTGGATAATAGTAATCGAAATATTAAAACATTTAACGCATTTAAATATTTCTATTGATAAGAATTTTGATCAATATTAAAATGTAAATTATTCCTTCACTTTTTTTGTGAAGGAATTTTATGACATTAACCAAAACTCTATAAATTTGAAGGTAACCATAATTATTATGTTTCTGAGAAGAATATTCTTGTTCATAATGATTGTGGAATCAATGCCATTATTGAATCAATACCTTCTTCTTTAAAACAACTTAATATGTGTAAAAACTTTGCAGCAGAATTAATGGAAAGAATGACAGCACAAGGTATAAAAGGAGAAATGGTTACGCTAAAATCATCAAGAAATATCTGATCTGATGCATTTAATATGAATATTAGCACAAATGGAGACCATGTTGGAGTAAAAGTTGGAAATATGGTTTATGATAATTTATATCCCAAAGGAATTGAATATTCTAAATGGCTTATGGATTTAGAAGTAGGTTCTCCAATTTTAGGCATGCCCAAAGTTACACCTTTCTAAAAATAAATTTATGAAATTTGAAGAATTAATGTCTCATATTGAAAGGAGACCTCAACAATTTATTGGAGAAAAAGATATATTTTTGTTAAATGCTTTTTTAACAGGTTATCTTTGTAATAATGCAATAAGATTAGGCGAAACAGCTAAATATGATTTTAGATCTGATTTTAATGATTGGTTACAAGAAAAATTTAATTATCACAATTCATTTTCATGGTCAAATATCATAAATGAAATAAGCAAAAAAGAAAATTTGAATTCTGTAGATGTATTTTTTAGAGAGTATCATTTATTTCAAAAAGAAAATAAATAATCATAAATATTCCCTTATCATGTTTTAGTAAGGGAATATTTTTGTTTTCAAATAAGTAATCAAAAGTCTATAACTTTGAGGTAGAACGTAACCATAATTATTATGTTTCTGAAAAAGGGATTTTGGTGCATAATAATTGTGAATGGCTAGAAGGATCATTAAGCCAGATTAAAAGATGGATTCCTACTGAACCATGAATGCAGGGTTCAAAAGCAATTGATGACATAGCTGCCAGATTAATGAAAAATGATTCTTATGTTTTCAGAGAACCAATAAAAGTAGTTGAAGCAGAGGGAAGGACGTTTATATTAGATGGTCACCACAGAATTGAAGCTGCTATAAAAGTGGGCTATGAAGGATCAATACCATATCAGAGAATACCTGCCGGACAAATATCTGAACATTCTATTTTCAGGAATATTGGAGAACTTTTAGAAACAGTTGGACATTAAAATTATTAAAAAATAAGGAATGAACTACCACAACTTATATGATAAAATAAGAGAATATGCTTTAAAATGTTTGTTTTACAATGAAAATTTGATTACAAACTATAAATTACAAACTATTCCAGAATTAAGTGATTATAATCATTTTATATTACCAATGGCTGCTGTAAAAAAAAAGGTTATAATTTATAAAGACTTTTTTGTAATTGATCAAACTAAACTTGAATACCATGTTCATGGTACAGGTATAACTTTTACTTTTGATGAAATAAGATATTCTTTTCAATATTTTCCTCAAATAGAAAATAAAAATATTCCAATTTTTTCTATTTCTTCAATTTATGATTATATAAAAGTTATACATGGATATATTGAACAAGATAAATTTACAGAAATAATGAATAAAATTGTAAATGAGAAATTAATAACTAAAATTGATGAACATGGTTTCTCATTTTATATTCCAGAATTAGAATTATCGGTAATGTTCCAGAGTTAGTGATGAGCATTTTTTGAAAGATTAACTCACTGAATTTCAGAACTTATTTAAAATTAAATAACCAAAACAAGAGTAGGCATTTCCTACTCTTGTTTATTTTTTTCAAAAAAACATATTTAAATGACTGAAGATCATTCCTCGTGTATCAGAGTTAGTGATACAGCGATTTGCAAAAATTGTTACTCACAAAATATCATCAAAAACGGAACTACAAAAACTAAAAAACAGCAATATTTCTGTAAGAACTGTAATAAAAGGTTTTTAGAATTTTATAGTTACAAAGCTTATAAAAAGAATATCAACCCGCAAATAATTCAACTGACAAAAGAAGGTTTAGGAATCAGAAGTACAGCCAGAGTTTTAAACATTTCTACAACAACTTTACTTAGAAGAATTATTAAAATTGCGGCGGATATTACTCAACCTAAAATCTGCTATTATCAATCTTACGAACTTGATGAAATGAGGCTTTTCATCAGAAAGAAATCAAATCAACAATGGTTGGTTTATGCTATAAATAAAGTAACTAAAACAGTCGCAAATTTCTACATTGGCAAACGAACAAACAAAACCTTAAACACTGTAATAAAAACTCTTCTCAATTCAAATCCGGAAAAGATTTATACCGATAATCTTAGAAATTATAAGTATTTAATTCCAAAAGGAATTCATGAAAGCAAAAGATTTGGGACAAATTCTATTGAAAGGAAAAATCTGAGTATAAGAACTCATCTGAAAAGACTAAACAGAAGAACAATCTGTTTTAGTAGAAGTGTTCGCATATTAACTTCTATTCTGAAACTCTATTTTTGGTCATAATTTAAGTTTCCACAATCACATATATTCAAACCTAAAAATGATCATTATTATTAATCAATGACAATTCGCCTTATGCGGATGTGTGTTGTGATCTCCCGGCAAATGACATTCACCATTGTTATCTTTAGAAATCGTCATTGCTTCAGCTCTCGGAGAAATATAAGGAATACCCAATTCTAAACCTCTCACGATAAACAGACCTCCCAAAATAATCATAATGACCGGAACTGCTTTTAAAATCTTAAGTCTGAACGCCTGATTCATCAGGTTTCCGACCAAAACTACGGTAAACATGAATGGAAGTGTTCCCAAACCGAATAAAGCCATATATGAAGCTCCCTGCCAAATTCCGCCGGCTGCTAAACTTGCCGTTAAAGCCATGTAAACCATTCCGCAGGGAAGAAATCCGTTGAGAATTCCTGTCGTGAATCTTGAGCGGTAATCTGCCTTCTGTAAAAGTTTTCCTAAGTTAGATTTTACTTTAAACAAAAATTTAGAAAAAAAAGGAATTTTTGAAGCAAAATCTTTCCCTCCAAATGAAAATAAAGCCATTACAATCAAGAGAATTCCCACAGCAATTGTCAAATACTGTTGAAAACCTGCCATTTCAAAACCTTCGCCGATAATTCCTAAAATTCCGCCTAATAAAGCATAAGTGAAAATTCTACCGAACTGATAGGTTAAATTCTGAAGGTAGAAGTTGGTAGCCTGTTTTTTCGTTAATCCCATCGATAATGCAATAGGACCACACATTCCGATACAGTGAAAACCGGAAGCAAAACCTAAAGCGATTGCCGATAATACAAGTGCTATTTCCATATCACGTCATAATCGAGTCGGTAGTCTGTTTTGTTGGTATTCCACATCAATCGTAACGTGTAATTTCCTTTTGTCAAAACTTTTGCAGGAATGGTAAATGACTGATTGGTATCGAGTTGCTCAGATCTTTTGATGTCTAAATTCTGATCATCAGATCTGTTAAGCACAAATTTAATCTTAGAATTTGCGTTGTTGATATTTTTTGGAAAAGTCAGGGTAATTCCTGATGCATTCTGAGAATATGCAGGTTTTTCTTTCAAAGTATCTGCTCTTCTTTTTGCATCGATGACGGTTTGATATTCCAATTCTTCTTCGTAATACTTATCGGTTACCATTTCCGAGTTTTTCTGTCCGTTCGGAAATAAGAAAAGCATTGATAAAATAAATATAATAAATGAACCTAATGCTATCAATACACCGTGGCCCCAAGTGAAATTTTTCATCTTTAAAAAAATTAAAATTGTAATTTAAATGGTCCTTCGAAATAAGTTTCATAAGAATCTATAAGCTCACCTTTCATGTCGTAAACACCAATTTTGATGTTTTGTTTAGATAATTTCATGGCATCTTCAGGAAAGCTGATATTCACAGTACCTTTTGTGATCTTATCTCTTTCTACTGTAATTTTGCTTGATGCACTGTAGCTGATTTCACCTTTTGCAGGCTCTATCACTTTGATGGTAACTATTTTTTTATCATTGGTTTTATTCAGAAAAGTATAGTTGTAGGTATTGGTGATTTTTCCTTCTCTTACAAAGAATGTACTTCCTGCCGGTTTGATGAATTTAGCTTCCATCTCGCCACGGCTTGAAAGAAGATAGGCTAAAAACCCAACCAATAAAACCAGAACAACGGCAAAGCCTTTCATTCTTCCGGTGAATTTATATGGAGCTCCGGTTTCTATTTCTTTTTCAGATGCATAGCGAACCAAGCCTTTCGGTAAGCCTACTTTTTCCATGACTTCATCACAGGCATCGATACATGCGGTACAGTTGATGCATTCCAACTGCTGTCCGTCTCTGATGTCGATTCCTGTCGGACAAACGACCACACATTGATAGCAATCTATACAGTCGCCTTTTCCGGCAGCTTTCCGGTCTTCACCTTTTCTCCATTTTGATCGGTTTTCACCTCTGTTGAAATCGTAAAAAACATTGATGGTTTCCTTATCAATTAAAACTCCCTGTAATCTTCCGTAAGGGCAGACCAGTGTACAAACCTGCTCTCTGAACCATGCAAACACAAAATAAAATGCTGCAGTAAAAAGAATCATTACAATAAAATTGGTAAGATGGGCAAAAGGACCGTCAGAAACAATATCAAGTACCTGCTCATAACCCACAATATACATAAACATGAAGTGCGTAATAATCAATGAAATGACAACATAGATCGACCATTTCAGACTTCTCTTCCAGATTTTTTCGCTATCCCATTCCTGTCTGTCAAGCTTCATCTGCTTATTTCGGTCTCCTTCAATCAGATATTCTATTTTACGAAAAATAGATTCCATAAAAATTGTCTGAGGACATATCCACCCGCAGAAAATTCTTCCGAATGCAATCGTAAAAATGATGATAAATAGGAGAGAGGCAATAGCGCCCAAAGTAAGGATGAAAAAGTCCTGAGGATAAAAAGGTTGCCCGACAATGAAAAACTCTCTGTCGATAACATTAAATAAAAAGAAAGGATTACCATTGATTTTTATAAATGGTACAATAAAATATACAGCCAGTAAGATATAACTGACGATGTTCCGGTAATTGGTGTATTTACCTTTTGGTTTCTTAGGAAAAACCCATTTTCTTTTTCCGGATTGTTCCATTGTTCCTATAGAATCTCTATAAGTTTCAGGATCTAAAACCTGCCCCTGTCCGCCGCGTAGAATTTCTACTTCTTTATCTGACATTTTTAGTATGGTTTTATTAATAAAAAAGAAAAAACATAATTCGTTACTATTTTTTAATTTAATAACAAATTATGTTTAATCATATATTTTTAAGTTTTAATTTACTGTTTCTCCCACTTTGCTTCATCACCGTAAGCAGGTGCACCGCCTTGAGCTGGAGTAATTGGTGGCTGTTCCTGGTTGATGTGATATACATAAGCTGCAACATTCTGAATGTCTCTTCCTGTAAGTACACCATTTTTACCCCAAGCCTGCATTGCAGTTCCTGTAACACCATTTTCGACAACGTGGAAAACGTTTTTGAATAATGTTTTTTCAGGCTGGTTGTGCCAGAAGTTATCTGTAAGGTTAGGACCGATGCCTCCTTTACCACCATCCGAGTGACAAGATACACAGTTGGTCTTGAAAACTTCCTCACCTGCTGCGATGTTGTCTTCAGAAAATACTGCAGTTTCTATGGTTATCTGAGGCTGATCTTTTTCGTAAGCTGCAATACTTGCAATCTGTTCTTTGTATTCTACCTCATACTCAGTCAGCGGATGTGCAAAATCAGTAAATGAATATGCACATATGTACACTGCACAAAATGCTGTCCCAAACCAGAATAAACCTACCCACCATTTTGGCAATTGATTATCCAACTCCATGATCCCGTCAAAACCGTGATCGATAAGGATATCTTTTTCTTCGGTTTCAGACTGCTTCTTGAAAGCTGCATCATACTGTCTTTTTAAGAAAGGAATTTTCTTTTCGTTAAGGTACGCTGCTTTTTCTTCTGCAGATAGTTTTTTAAATTTATTGTTTTCAATCAAATCTCCGATTGCACTGTGAATGTATGCCAAAATTGCACTGATCACTACAGTTCCCCAGAAATATGGCGAAGCTAAAAACGAATAGCTTTGTACAAATAAATAATAAAATACGATCAGAAGTCCTATTATTATCAAGATGTTTACAAAAACCGGTGTTCTTTGTTTCATAATAAATAGTTTAATTTTTTAAATTAAAATCATCGTCATCATCCTCAAGAGGCGCATGCTCTTCTTCTTTGTAATATTTTTTAGGTCTGCTAAAAACATAGATTACTAAAGCAATGAAGAACAGCATAAAGAAAATCAGAGCCAAAGTTTGATACAAACCTGCATTTTCTGTGTTGGATAATATATCTTTAAAGTTCTGAGGAATCATGTAAGCTTTTAATTTTAGTTATTACTAGCTGTTTTTATTTCTGTAGTTTTAATATCTGTACCCAATCTTTGCAGGTAAGAGATCAATGCTACGATTTCTTTTTTCTCAAGTTTTACATCCGGTCTTTTTGCGTACTCATTCTTCAAATCGGCTGCTTCAGAGAAGATATCTTTTACAATTTTTGCTGCCTGATTGTCTGCCCATTTATCTGCTGAATCAATCTGAGCCTTTGTGTAAGGTACATCAAAAGATTTTTTCATCAGCGTCATTTTGTCGATCATCTTTGATCTGTCTAAGTTGGTTGCAATCAACCAAGGATAACGAGGCATGATAGAACCTGCAGATGTAGATCTTGGGTTATACATATGCTTGTAATGCCAAGAACTCGGGTTTTTACCACCTTCTCTATGCAAATCTGGTCCTGTTCTTTTTGAGCCCCAAAGGAATGGTCTATCATAAATGAATTCTCCTGCCTTTGAATACTGTCCGTTTTTACCGTTAAATCTTACGATCTCGTCTCTGAAAGGTCTGATCATCTGAGAGTGACAGGCATTACAGCCTTCACGGATGTAAATATCTCTACCTTCCAATTCTAACGGAGAGTAAGGTTTTACCGCAGAAATTGTAGGTACACTCTTATCCAGTGAAAGCGTAGGAACAATTTCTATCAAACTACCGATGGATATTGTGATGAAAGATAAAATACCTAATAAAACCGGCATTCTTTCTAACCAAAGGTGAGTACCTTCTCCTTCTTTTCTTTTCTTGCTGATAATTGCTAAAGCCGGAGCTTCTGCAGGAACTTCTTTTTGGAATGATCCTTTTCTCACTGTAGCAAAAACGTTGACTACCATCAAAAGACCTCCTGAAAGATATAAGAAACCTCCTACAAATCTTAATTTATAATAAGGAATAATTGCAGTTACTGTATCGAGCCAGTTTTTCCACAATAATGTTCCGTCCGGGTTGAATTGTTTCCACATTAAGCCTTGAGTGAATCCTGCAATATACATGGGTACTGCGTAGAAAATGATTCCTAAAGTACCTAACCAGAAATGCCAGTTAGCTAATTTTACAGACCATATTTTTGTTCTCCACATAATCGGTACCAAGTAATAGATCACACCGAATGCCATGAAGCCATTCCATCCTAATGCACCTAAATGTACGTGACCGATAACCCAGTCGGTAAAGTGACCGATTTTGTTGATGTTTTTTGTTGCTAAAAGCGGTCCTTCAAAAGTTGCCATACCATAACAGGTCACTGCAACTACGAAGAATTTAAGGATCGGATTTTCTCTTACTTTATCCCAAGCTCCTCTCAAAGTAAGAAGACCATTCAGCATACCTCCCCAAGATGGAGCAATAAGCATAATAGAGAAACCTGTAGATACCGCCTGTACCCAAGCCGGAAGAGCCGTGTACTGAAGGTGGTGAGGTCCTGCCCAGATATAAACGAAAATTAACGACCAGAAGTGAATAATTGATAACTTGTAAGAAAATACAGGTCTGTCGGCTGCTTTTGGTAAGAAGTAATACATCAAACCTAAAACCGGTGTAGTCAATACGAATGCTACTGCATTGTGACCGTACCACCACTGAACGATAGCATCTTTTACTCCTGCATAAACAGAATATGATTTGAATCCTGTGAATGATAATGGAACCTCAAGGTTATTGAAAATGTGCAGCATTGCCACTGCGATCCAAGTACCAATATAAAACCAGATTGCTACATACAGGTGTCTTACTCTTCTTTTTGCGATTGTAAGGAACATATTTGCTCCGAATATAATCCATGAGAATGCAATTAATATGTCGATTGGCCACTCATGCTCAGCATATTCTTTTGAGGTATTGATCCCCATAAAGAATGTGATGAACGTAGCCACAATCATTAACTGCCAAGTCCAGAAATGTAACCAAGACAATGTATCGCTGTACATTCTTGATTTTAATAATCTTTGTAATGAGTAATAAATACCGGTATAAACGATATTACATACAAATGCCCAAATAACAGTGTTGGTGTGCAACATTCTTATTCTTCCGAAACCAAACGCACCATGAGTGTTGATCAAACCTTGAATATCACCTGATGACAGACTTTTTATCGTCGTATCATCGGTCCCGAATAAAAATTCAGGCAGTTCAGGGTAGAAAAGCATTAATGCTGCCGTAAGCCCGAACACGAATCCTATAATTCCAAAAACTATGGTCGCGTATAGGAATGCCCGAACAATACTGTTGTCATAACTAAACTTTTGTGTCTCCATACTAACTATTCACTTTTTTCTTCAATTTTATTATTTTCTCCTATTTCCTCTTTATCGTTTTTGTTGCCAGAATCTACCTTTTTATCTTCTTTTACTTCATCTTCAAAAAGTATGCGAACAGCAGGAGATTCATCATCTTCAAACTGTCCTTTTCTCGCATTTACTATAAAAACGATCAGGAAAACTGCAGCCAAAGAAGCACTGCATAAGATCATTAAATATAGAATATCCATCAGACAACAAAATTAACCTATTTTCGGGGTTCAAAATTAGTGAAAAATAATGACATTAATCACGAAATAGCGCTTCTCGCTAATTTAAAATCAGTCTAAATAAGGCTGTCTAGGCGGTTTTTTTGAAATATTTCCGACCTAAAATCCACGTCGAAAGTGTAGTAAAAGAAATCACTGTAATCGAACTTAATGGCATTAAGATGGCAGCAAATAATGGCGACATATGTCCGGTTACTGCAAAACTCAACCCTACAATATTGTAAAGAAAACTGATTACGAATGTCAATTTAACAATTGTGATCGATCCTTTGCAAACGTTCAGATAGTTGTCTAGCTGTGATACTTTTTCACCGTTCATAATAACGTCTGAAGATGGTGTAAAGCTGTTGGTGTCGTCTGAGATAGCAATTCCTACGTTGCTCTGTTTTAATGCTCCTGCATCATTCAGTCCGTCTCCGAGCATGGCTACTTTCATTCCTCCGTTTTGTAAGTCTTGAATGTAATTTAGCTTGTCTTCCGGGCTTTGGTTAAATGCCATTGAACTGACATTTGGAATGATTGCTTTAAGCTGACTCTCCTCCGAAGAATTGTCTCCGCTTAAGATAAAAATCTTATAAAGATTAAGTTTGGTGAAAAGGCTTTTCAAGTTTTCACGATATTCATTCTTGAAAATAAATTTACCTAAAAACTCATTATTTTTACTGATGTAAACTGCGGTTTCAAGATTTTTAGACTCCTGATCGTTGTATTTTGCAGAGCCTATTTTATATAAATTTCCACGAATGTTGGCTTGGTAGCCCTTTCCTGAAATTTCCACGAAGTTTTCCACAGGGAAATATTCATCATTGATTTCTATAAATTCGTAAAGAGATTTTGAAAGCGGATGATTGGAGTTTTTCAGTAAAGTTTTGATATTCAGTAAATCAAATTCAGAAATTTCAGAACCTTCAAATTTGATATTGGTTTTTTTCCTTTCAGTAATCGTCCCGGTCTTGTCGAAAACGATGGCGTTGATTTTCGAAATTTTTTCGATCGTCAGAGTGTCTTTTACATAGAATTTATTTCGTCCTAAAATCCGCATAATATGTCCGAAGGTGAACGGAGAAGAAAGCGCCAATGCACACGGACAAGCGATAATCAGAATTGCAGAAATTACCTGAAACATTTTTTCTAAATCGATAAATGACCAGTAAATTCCCGAGATCAAAGCAATGCCTAAAATAATGAATGTGAAATACTTACTGATGTTATTAATTAATGTATCCAGTCCTGTTTCATGTTTTTTAAAAGCTTCTTTGTTCCAAAGCTGCGTAAGATAACTTTGGTCCACGTTTTTGATCACTTCAAGCTCAAGTGATGAGCCAATCTGTTTTCCGCCGGCAAAAATTTTGTCTCCGGGCTGCTTGCTGATGCTTTCGCTTTCTCCTGTAATAAAACTGTTGTCGATGTTTCCTTCACCATTAATTAAAATAGCATCTACAGGAATAATTTCCTGATTCCGAACCAAAATTCTGTCTCCGATTTTAATTTCAGAAAGCAAAATATTTTCCTGTTTTCCGCCAAAATCAACTTTGGTAACGGCGATGGGGTAGAATGATTTGTAATCTCTGTCGTAAGAAAGCGAGCTGTACGTTCTTTTTTGAAACATTTTTCCCAGAAGCATGAAGAATAGAAGTCCGCATAAAGTATCGAAATATCCAGGTCCGTAATCGGTTACCACTTCATAAACACTTCGTCCGAACAAAACAAATATTCCCAAAACAATAGGAACATCAATATTGACGATTTTATTTTTCAAACCGTACCAAGCTGATTTGTAATAATCTGAAGCAGAATAAAGTACCACCGGAATTGACAGTAAAAACATCAGAAATCTGAATAAGCCCTTATAATGTTCCATCCAGACATCTTCACCGCCAATGTATTCCGGAAATGCGAGAAACATTCCGTTTCCAAAAGCAAATCCGGCAATTGCAAGTTTCACCAAAAGGGATTTGTCTAAATGATCTTCGTTTTTTTCGGCAGTTTCTAAACTGATTGCGGGTTTGTATCCCAGATTCGTTAAAAATTTAGCTAGCTCGCTTAATTTTAAATCGTTATGATTGAATGAGATCTGTAAGGTCTTTCTTGTGAAGTTGACCTGAGAATATTTAATATCTTTATGTAAAGTGTGAAGACTTTCTAAAAGCCAGATACAGGATGAGCAGTGAATGACCGGAATTTTAAAAGTAACAAGACTTGTATTTCCTTCGGAGAAATCTGTGATTTTTTCAAAAATTTCAGGAGTATCGAGATAATCAAACTGAGAAAAATTTTCGTCGCTTGGTCGTATTCCTGCCCTTTTATTTAGTTCGTAAAAATTACTTAAATTATTGATGTTCAGGATTTCGTAGACAGATTTGCAGCCGTTGCAACAGAAAATTTTTTCGTCAAAAGAAATTCTTTCTTTTTCTATGTCTTGTCCGCAATGAAAACAGTTATCGCTCACCTTCATAAATTATTGACTGACAAAATTATAACAATTTTTTTTGTTTATCGAGTTAAAATGTTCTATTTTTGTGATAAATGTCATATTAAAATGTCGCAGGAAAAACAGATTGCTATTGAAGAAAGATTTGCCAGGGTTTTTAACGATAAATCCTTCAAAGACAGGCTTTCCAATACTGATTTTGAAAGATACTTAGGTGCAAAGAAAAAGCTTAGTTTTCAGAAACATGACATCATCTTTGATGATGGTGAAATTCCGAAAGGAGTGTATGTTTTAGAAAAAGGAGCCGCAAAATTGTCTAAATCCGGGTCTTTTGGGAAAGATCAGATTTTAAGATTTATAAAAGAGGGCGATATTATCGGTTATCGTGCATTGCTCTGTGGTGAAAATTTTCAGGCAAAAGCAGAGGCAATGACAGATATAGAATGTACTTTTTTACCTGCAGATATTTTTATGGATCTTCTTGAGGTAGATCCCCAGCTTTCATTTATTATGCTTCAGAAGATTGCATATGAACTGGGAGAATCTTCGAATACCATTACCTTCCTTGCACAGAAAACGGTAAGAGAACGTCTTGCTGAAATTTTAATTCTTCTGGAACAGAAATTAGGTACAGATCCTGAAGGTTTTATTAAAATTTCTTTAACCAGAGAAGAAATAGCAAATATTATTGGTACTGCCACAGAAAGTGCCATCAGATTGATCTCTGAATTTAAAGGAGATAGTCTCATTGAAGTTGACGGGAGAAACATAAAAATCCTGAATCACGATAAACTCATGAAACTCGGTCACGTAGTTTTATAATCATACACAATACAAGTCGGCGAAAGCCGACTTTTTAACTTTTAAACAATACATATCTTATGTCTGTTCATTCTGAAATTAAAAGAGTTACTACTGAAACCTTACGAAAAATGAAATTCGATAAGGAAAAAATAACAATGCTTACTGCGTATGATTTTACTACTGCAAAAATGGTAGATGCAGGGGGAATTGATGCCGTTCTGATAGGAGACTCTGCAGCCAATGTGATGGCGGGTTTTGAAACTACATTGCCCATTACTTTAGATCAAATGATTTATCATACCCAAAGTGTAGTGCGTGGAATTGACAGAGCTTTAATTGTTGCTGATTTACCTTTCGGAACTTATCAGAGTAATCCTGATAAGGCATTAGAATCATCTGTAAGAATGATGAAAGAGGGTGGTGCTCATGCTATAAAAATTGAGGGCGGAAAAGAAATTTCAAAATCGATCAAAAAAATAATCAACGCCGGAATTCCTGTGATGGGACATTTGGGATTGACACCGCAGTCTATTTATCAATTCGGAACTTATAAAGTAAGAGCTAAAGACGAAGAAGAGGCAGACAAACTGATCAGTGATGCAAAGCTTTTAGAAGAATTGGGTTGTTTTTCTATCGTTTTAGAAAAAATTCCTGCAGATTTGGCTAAAAAAGTTTCAGAAAGCATCAGTATTCCGACTATTGGAATCGGCGCTGGTCCTGATTGTGACGGGCAGGTTTTGGTCTATCATGATATGGTAGGAATGAACAAAGGTTTTTCTCCAAAATTTTTAAGAAGATATCTTGATTTGTATACTGAAATCACAGGAGCTGTGGCGCAGTATGTGAAAGATGTGAAAAGTGCTGATTTTCCTAACCAAAATGAAAGTTACTAATGAGAAATAATCTGCAAATGGCTCAGGGAGTGATTTCTATTTTAGCCATATTATGTTTAGTTGTTGGTTGGTTTCAGTTGTTTTCACCTGAAATTAATGATATTCTTTCAAGAAAGCTATTTTATCTTTTAATAGGCCTGAGTTTTATTTTACAGGCTCCGTTGCTTGCCAATGAAAAATTTAAATATCCGATGTATGGAGCGGCGGCTTTGTGTATTATCGGAGCATTTTTGCCTATAGATTCAAGTTTGTCATTTATCAAAACGATTGGTTTGCTGGGCGGAGTCATTATTTCGTTTACAAACAGATCTGCGACTCGTCAGTAACTATGGAAGAACAGATCCTCTATGAAGATAATCATCTTTTGGTTATCAATAAAAAAGTCGGGCAATTGGTGCAGGGAGACAAAACTGGTGATGAGCCACTCTTAGAATCCATTAAAAATTTTATAAAAAAAAGAGATGATAAACCCGGAAATGTTTTTCTCGGTTTGGTACATCGCATTGACCGCCCAACTTCCGGTTTGGTGATTTATGCTAAAACTTCCAAAGCACTTTCTCGTTTGACGCAAATGGTGAAAAACAGGGAAATCAAAAAAACATATTGGGCGGTTGTTGCCAAAGAAATGATTCCCCAAAGTCAACGGCTGGTTCATTATTTAAAAAAGAACGAAAAAAATAATAAAGCAATTGTTTTTACTAAACAAACTGAGGGAGCAAAAGAATCTATTCTTACCTATCAGATTATTAAAACTTTAGACAATTATCTTCTTCTTGAGATTGATCTTGAAACGGGGAGACATCATCAGATTCGTGCTCAATTGTCAAAAATAGGAGTTCCGATTAAAGGAGATTTAAAATACGGTTCGCCGCGATCAAATCCTGATGGCGGAATAAATCTTCATGCCAGAAAATTGGAATTTGTACACCCTGTTACAAAAGAAAATATACAAATTGTTGCTCCCGTTCCGCAGAATGATGTGGTGTGGAAAGCGTGTGAAGATTTGATATAGCTAAAATTTATTTTTATGATTATACTCTTAATATTTGTGAAATATATAGCAATTTGATATTTTTTATTTGTTTATTTTAAAATATAACTGCTATTATGTAAAAAATAGTATATTTGTTTGAATCTAATTTGAATAAGTATGAAACATTTTTACAAAATTTTTTCACCATTAAAAAAAATCAATTCCTGTCTGAGGAATTTGGCTTTGGGATTTGCATTATTTACCGTTGGGAATAATGCTATAAATGCCCAGATTTGGACAATTAACGTTTGCTCAAATACACCAAGTACTACACAAAGCAACCTTTATGGACCTATGTATTCTGTTGCAACCGCAAATGCTACAAGCAGAATTACTTCAATATATCCTTCTTCTCAGCTTACCGGGATAGCATCGCAGACACTCACAAGCATTTATTTTCACACAGGCGCCGGAAATGCGGCTGGTATGCTGGGTACTCCGAATCTTAAAATATATCTTAAAGAGGTTTCAAATTCTGACTGGGGATCGGGAGCACTAGATTGGGCAACGGCTTCTACTGGAGCGACATTGGTTTTTGACGGAAACCCTGCACCTTTAGTTGGAACAGGAGGAGGATGGAAACAAATTCCTCTTACTACCAGTTTTCCTTATTCTGGAACGCAGAATTTAGCTGTTTTTCTTGAATATAAAAATACTACAGCCAGTAATGCAATTACATGGTCTTATGAATATACCAGCCCCTGTGTAAGTGGCTTAACTACAGGTCTGGAAACTAAATATAGTAACAATACAACTGGAGTTTTGCCAACTTCATTAGCTTCTACTAATTCAAGAAGACCTTATATTGGCTTTGATCATCCTGTAGCCTGCCCTTCTCCAACCAATGTAACGACTACAGGAATTACTCAAAACGGAGCGACTATCAGCTGGACAGCAGGGGGAACCGAAACTTCTTGGGATTATGCCATACAATCTGCAGGAAGCGGTATACCTACAACATTCAGTAATACTACTGTCGCTACTTTAAATCCTGCTACCCTTACCCCAAACACAAATTATGAATTTTATGTAAGAGCTGTTTGCGGTGGTACTAATGGAAATAGCATATGGAAAGGCCCTTATGTATTTAAAACCTTATGCGGTCCTGCAACATCAATGTTTGAAAATTTTGACAGCTACGTAACAGGAAATATTGTTCCGGACTGTTGGGCGAGAATTATTGGTGCTTCGAATACCGCACAGACAATCAGCTCTACAACTCCTGCATCGGGAACCAGAAATCTTTATCAGATCGCTTCATCACCGGCGAATGCAACCATAGTTGTTTTGCCGGAGTTCAGTAATGTAAATGCAGGAACAAACTGGCTGAGATTCAAAGCCAGAGTCACTGCAGCTCCAGGATCTTTGGATGTGGGATATGTGACAAGTATTACTGATGCTTCCACATTTGTAAATCTTCAGACACTTTCAATTGTTAATACAAGTTATACAGCACAGAATGCAGAATATACCGTAATAATACCAAACACAATACCGGCTAATGCAAGATTGGCAATAAGAAACGCAGGTATCTCTACCGCAGGACATTTTATGGATGATATGTATTGGGAGGCGAAGCCGAGTTGCATAAGCCCTACAAATATTTCAGTATCAAATATTACTCCATCAACTGCTCTTTTGCAATGGACGGCCTCTGTAACGCCTCCGGCAAACGGATATGATGTTTATTATAATACAACAAACGTAGCTCCAAATTCATCTACAACACCTTCTCTTACAGGTATTACAGGTACATCGGCTACATTAAATGTTTTAAACCCAAGCACTTCATATTATGTTTGGATACGTTCCAGATGTTCTGGTACAGACTTTAGTAATTGGACAACGCAAATTGTCAGCTTCAATACTTTATGTCAGCCTCCCGCTCTTTTATCAACCACTGGTGCGACAATCTGCCCAAATCAAGCTGCAACTTTGAGTGCTACAACGGTTTCCGGTGCCAATTTGAAATGGTATGATGCTCCGACAGCAGGTAATTTAGTTGGAAACGGAACCTCATTTACCACCCCTACATTAAGTTCAACCACCAACTATTATGTTTCTGCTTCAACCGGAGGAGTAGCAAATGTTGGTAAAGTAACACTGGAAACTAATGCATCCACTGGAGGAGGTCTTTCTTCATACCTTATATTTACGGCTCAATCGGATTTTATACTCAGTACCGTAGATTTGTTTCCATATTCCGCAACTGCAGGTACTTCAGGAACTGTAACTATTGAATTACTTACTGCTTCAGGAACACCAATTACATCTGCTACTGTAAATGTTACCGGTGCCAATTCCGTTGCTTCATCAGTTCCTCAAACTGTTGCATTAAACTTTCCTGTTACCGGCGGTGCTTCTTATCGATTAGGCGTAAGTGCATGGACAGGGATATCAAATATGTATCGTGATGCATCCAATCTAGCCTTCCCTTATTCATTACCGGGTATTGTAGATATTACGGGAGGAAGTTTAGCGACTCCATATTATTATTTCTTCTACAACTGGAGAGTTATCACCGGATGCGAATCTGCAAGAACAATGGTTACTGCAACAGTAGACAGCAACTGTCTTTCAACTTCAGAGACAGATAAAAAAGATGCGGTTAAAGTATATCCAAACCCATTCTCGGAAGTTGTGAATATCAACAAGCCTGAGTTGGTAAAATCAATAAGAGTTTCAGATGTTTCTGGTAAATTGATCAGAACATTCAATCAGGCAGAATCTGTTTTAAGGTTAAATGATCTTTCTGCAGGAATGTATATCTTACAGCTTGATATGAAAGATGGTTCTAAGCAGACCATTAAAATTATTAAGAAATAATCTTCATTAATATTTAAATAGAAATAGGCTCTAAATTTTTAGAGCCTATTTTGTTTTTATAAAAACTGAATGTTATTGTCCCGGTTGCAATACTCCACCATTATTTTCACTTTGGGTGGTTTGCTTGATCATATTCGGATCTTCTTTCGCCAATTTGTTTTTGGTTGGGATCTTGTAATTTACCGAAATTCCGAAACTTCTGCTGTCGTATTTATTGGAAGTAAAAACATTTCCGCCAGAAGATACTGCCTTAATTACACTTTTATTCTGATTAAATATATCTCGTGCATACAAAGAAACATTGAGGCGTTCGCTCATGAATTTTCTGGATACCGTAAGATCAAAAGCATTGTTTAAAGGCTTTTCGATCTCAAAATAATAAAAATTCCCTCTCGGTGCGATGACGTTGTAATTTGCCTGAAGTCTGATATCTTTTGGAAGAATAAACTGCCCCATTAAGCTGAACGACCAAAAACCTTTTGTTTTTATATCCGGCATCTGCTGAAGCTGGTAGCCTGTGTAGATGTAAAGCAAATTCATTTTGTCAGGATTCACATTAAATTTCATCAACTCGCTGAAAGGGGTTGTGAAAAGCATGAAAGGAATTGGCATTCCAAAATTAAAGTTATGTGTTCTCAGACTGCTTATCTGTACCTGTTCATTTGTAATGAGATTATTTTCTCTGGAAACTTTCTGTACAATCTGATTTTTCACCCAACTTGTGCTGTAACTTACATAAGCATAATCAAATGCGCTGATTTTGAATTCTGCATTGTCATAAATAGTAGGCTGAAGATTTGGGTTTCCGCTTGTGTTTAGTGTATTGTTACGGAGAGTTGTGTTATTGGGATTTAATAATGAAACACTCGGTAAGCTGATCTTTTTGTTATAATTAAGGTTGACAAAAAGTTGTTTCATCAGATTATATTGTACACTTGCATTGGGGAAAATTTTGAATTTTTTGAAAGGATTCAAATTTTTTTGCTCTAAATCTCCGTTATCATTAAATGCTTTTGTAATTCCTGTAATATCATAGTTTTCAGCTCTTGCCCCTGCAATGAAATCAAACTTTTTCAAGGTTGCCTGAAATTCCAGATAGGCAGAAGTGGTCTGTCTTGTATAATCTAAGTTGACAATATCTCTGTCTTTGGTCTCAAAATTCTGCTGATCATACAATCCTCCGAAGCTTACTTTGCCTTCATCCAGAATTTTCAAGGGTTGGGAATAATCTATTTTGAAATTGTAAAGATTAAACTGAGATGAGTTATCCAACCAGCTTACACTATTGCTGTTTTTTTGGTTGAATTCAGAATTGCTGTTGTTATAAACAAATCTAAAATCAAGCTTTTTATTTTTATCGGTAAATTTTTTCTGGTACGTTGCCGCAACTTCCTGTCTCAAACCTTCAGTATCACTTAAGAAATTTGATGTGGTAACGCCGTTTATAAACTCATCTGAGGTGATTTCTGAAGCACCATTGTTGTGATTGATGTCGTAATTAATCAATAATCTGTCTTTTCCCAATTCAAAAGTGAAAGCAGAATTCATATAATATGTTCTTCCCAAAGAACTTGAGCGGTTCCTGCTAAGCGCATCAAATTCAGAAAGAGATAAGCTTTCTCTATAATATTGACCCAAATTTACCTGCCATCCAAACCATTTATTTCTTGAGTTTAAAGCAATTGAATTATTAAACCTGCTTCTGTATTTGTCATAGCTTGAGAAACGATAACCACCGTTGTACACTGCAGTCAGATAATTTTTTGCTGATTTACTGGTGATGATATTTAAAATTGCACCTCCTGAAGTTGCCGGAAATTCTGCACCGGGTTGAGTGATGATCTCAATTCTTTCTACAGAATTGGCAGGCATTCCTTCCAAAAACGCATTCAGTTCGTTACTCGAAATATTCAAAGGACGACCATCCATATAAACATCAAGCGGTTTTCCTTGGTACATCATTCCCACCATGTCGGAAACAACCAGACCGGGAAGCTTTTTCACACCTTCCATCAGAGATCCCGAATTAAGACTTGGCTGCTCAGAAAAATCAAAGATAGTACGGTCTGCCTTTTGTTCGATGGCTTTTTTGGTCTTGGTCATTACCACCGCTTCAATTTCCTTTTCTTTGATTTTTGTTTCTTTATTGTCTTTGGTTTCCTGTGCAAAGCTGAACGTTGAAGCTGCAATAGAAAGAGCAAGTATAGTTTTCTTCATTTGATAGTTATAGTTATACAGTTAGACGATCAAAATAGATAATTGTTACAGCATATAACTTTATATTTTACTTCAACGAATCAAATTCCACATAGTCAAACTCAGGAGATGAGGTGAATAATTGTCTTAAAACCGAAGCATGACCATTTCCTGCAATCACTAATATTTTATCGTCCGAAGTATGCGGAATATTCTGAATATTTCTGAACATTCTCAAATTTCTGTCGTACCAATATAAAGCTAACATATCTGCGCCGTCATGTTCTCTCAATTTAAAATCTCCACTTAGATAAGCGCCATATTCATACTTGTGATATTCTTTGCTGTTCATAAATTTAAAAAGATCTAAAATTGATTTGAAGTTTTTCCGGTCAGAACTTTTAAAGAAAACATTATACTGCTTTGAAATAATATCATCACTCGAAAAGTCATAATCTGCACTTATATTTTTAAAATACAGAGAATCTTTCTTCCCAAATTTTTCCTCAAGATCATCCAAAACAGAATTTGCATCAATACTGTATAATTCATTTAAATTCAGTTCTTTTGCGATACGCATTGCGATCTGGTAACGTTCATCTCTTTGATCTTTGTGCTTTCCTTCTTTGTATTCCTTTAATTTTTGATTGGCATTCCAATTGGGCCATGCTTCGATGGCTATTTTTGTAGGTTTAAATTTTTTAATATAATCAATAAGTTCTGTAACTTCATTTGCTGTTTTTGGTGACAGGACATCTACCTGATCTCCTTTTTCAGTTTTATGGGCATCAAGATTGGGATAATCAAAATGAAATGATCCTACAACCAAAACTTTAGTCTTGGGATTTGTAAAGTATTCTGAAGGTTTTTTCTGTGCAGAAATTACTGTTGACAAGCAAAGTAAAAAAGTATACAATAATGTTTTCATAAGATTATTTTTTTGACAAAATTATAGTTCTATGCTATAACATAAAACAGCATTTCGATCAACAGAATAAGAAATGGTATGAAACCAATCTTCATCGGAAAAAACAAACTGTTTGTCGAAAAAACAGGATGAAATTTCGCAAAAAATCTATTTTTGTTCTATGAAAATCACCAAGCTCCTCTATCTGCATGTTTTCTTCTGGTCAATTTATATAATGGGTTCGCTTATTATTCCTTATTTTGTTTTTGACTCTCCGAATACGATTTTTAATCTTACTTTCTTTATCACGAGCATCATTTGTTTCTATGTAAATTATTTCGTAGTCGTTCCGAAGTTTTTTGACGGAGATAAAATTTATAAATCCGTCATTGTGTTTTTCCTGAGTGCAAGTTGTTTTGTCGGTGTACGCTATTTTATGGAAGAATGGTTTTTGCCAACTTTTTTCGGAATCAGGAATTATGCGGAAGGAACACAATTTATTTATTATTATTTTGATAATATTTTCTATAGCAGTACAACGATCTTCATCAGTACTACATTTTGGTTTTTAAAATATTTTATCAATACTGAAGTTGAAAAAACAGAATTGGTAAAGGCAAAGAAAAATGCGGAATTACAGGCTTTGAAAACGCAAATTAATCCTCATTTTATTTTTAATTCTTTGAACGATATTTATTCACTGGTCTACCAAAATTCAGATAAAGCCTTACCTGCGATTGAAGAATTAAGCCGGTTATTGAGATACAGCACAAAAGATCTTGAAAAAGATGTGATTCCTCTGGATAAAGAAATTGGTTATATTGATAGTTTGATCGCTCTGGAAAAATTAAGGATAAAAAATCCGGAATTATTAATGATCGAAAAAGAAATCAATTACCCAAAATTGAATATTTCACCGATGATTTTGGTGCCCTTTGTAGAGAATGCTTTTAAACATGGTGATTTCAGAAATAAAGGTTTCAAAATGAAAATTTCTGATGAGAATGAGATTCTGCATTTCCATCTTTTAAATTATAAAAAAGACAAAATGAAAGATTCACTTTCAGGAATCGGGATCAAGAATGTTATGAAAAGACTGGCTATCTTATATCCTAAAAAGCATGAATTAGATATTAAAAATTCAGAAACAGAATTTATCGTAGATTTAAAAATTAATTTGCGAAATGAGAAAAATTAAATGTATCATCATAGATGACGAGCCGCTCGCAGTTTCTCTGTTGGAAAATTACGTTGAAAAAATTTCGTTTCTTGAGTTTGTTTTTTCTTTTGAAAATCCTATTGAAGCTTTAGAGTACATCAAGAAAAATGAAGTCGATTTAATTTTTCTTGATATTCAAATGCCCGAACTTTCAGGGATCAATTTCATGAAAATTTCAGGAGATAAGCATAAATATATTTTGACAACAGCATATTCTGAATATGCTTTGGAAGGATATGAACATAATATTGTTGACTATCTTTTAAAACCTATTTCGTTTGAACGTTTTTATAAAAGTGCGTTAAAGGCTCAGGAGCGTTTTTCAGTTAATGAAAGTCAAAAAGGCTCTCATTTCTTTGTGAAATCTTCAGGGCAGCAACATCGCATTAATTTTGACGAAATTTTATACATAGAAAGTCTGAAAGATTATGTCAATATAAAAACTGATGATCAGGAATATATTATTTTGGATACGCTAAAGTCTATGGAAAATCAGCTTCCTGCTTATTTTCTGAGAATTCACAAATCGTTTATCATCAATTTAAATAAAATCAAAAGCTTAAGCTCAAAAAAGGTAATTCTAAATTCAGAAAATGAAGTTCCTGTCGGAGACAGTTACAGGGCTGTTTTTTTAGAAAAGATGAATAAATAAAAAACCAACTTCAATCGAAGTTGGTTTTATGTATAATGAGATTAAGAATTAATTTTCCTGTAATTTAATTAAATTCAGTGCAGAACCCGCTTTGAACCAGTCAATCTGCTGATCATTATAAGTGTGATTTGCCATTACAATATCTTTCGTTCCGTTGGTATGAAGGAATTCCAAAGTCAGTTGTTTTCCCGGTGCAAACTGATCCAGATCAAGGAAATTGACAACATCATCTTCCTGTATTTTATCATAATCTGTTTCATCAGCAAATGTCAATCCCAACATTCCTTGCTTTTTCAGGTTTGTCTCGTGAATTCTTGCAAATGATTTTACCAAAACCGCTTTTACGCCAAGATGTCTCGGCTCCATTGCGGCGTGTTCTCTGGATGACCCTTCACCATAATTTTGATCTCCAACTACAATCGAAGGAATACCTGCAGCTTTGTAAGCTCTCTGTACGGCAGGAACTTCTTCGTAAGCACCGTCTAATTGGTTTTTTACGTTATTGGTTTCCATATTATAGGCATTCACAGCTCCGATCAGCATATTGTTTGAGATATTATCAAGATGACCTCTGTATTTCAGCCAAGGTCCTGCCATAGAAATATGGTCAGTTGTACATTTTCCGAAAGCTTTAATTAACACTCTCGCTCCGGTAATATTTTTACCATCCCAAGCCGGGAATTCTTCCAGTAACTGAAGCCTGTCTGAAGTTGGACTTACTTTTACCTCAACTGTTGAGCCGTCTGCAGATGGAGCTTGGTAACCATTGTCATCTACTGCAAAACCTTTTGCAGGTAATTCAAAACCTTGAGGCTCATTTAATTTTATTTGTTCTCCGTTTTCTGCGGTTAAAGTATCTGTAATCGGGTTAAAATCTAATCTTCCCGAAATTGCAATAGCTGCCACCATTTCCGGTGAAGCTACAAAAGCGTGAGTATTTGGGTTTCCGTCTGCTCTTTTTGCAAAGTTTCTGTTGAAAGAGTGAATGATTGAGTTTTTCTCACCTTTTTCAGCACCTTCTCTGTCCCATTGTCCGATACAAGGTCCGCAAGCATTGGTAAAGATTCTTGCGTTTTCAAATTTTCTGAATGAATTTAAGAAACCATCTCGTTCTGCGGTAAATTTCACCTGCTCAGAACCTGGATTGATTCCTAAGATCGCTTTGGGTTTTACTCCTTTGGTAACAGCGTCTTCAACGATAGAAGCTGCTCTTGACAGATCTTCATAAGAAGAGTTGGTACAAGATCCGATCAGTGCCCATTCAACTTCAATTGGCCATCCGTTTGCTTCTGCTTTTGCTTTAAATTCAGAAACGGGAGTTGCCAAATCTGGTGTAAAAGGTCCATTTAAATGGGGAGCTAATTCTGAAAGATTAATTTCTATAACCTGATCAAAATACTGTTCGGGGTTTGCATAAACTTCGGCATCACCCGTTAAATGCTCGGCAATTGTATCGGCTGCATCTACAACATCCTGTCTTCCTGTGGAAGCAAGATATCTTCTCATAGAATCATCATAACCGAATGTAGAAGTTGTAGCCCCTATTTCTGCACCCATATTACAGATTGTTCCTTTTCCTGTTGCTGATAAAGAGATTGCTCCTTCACCGAAATATTCTACAATACAACCTGTTCCCCCTTTTACGGTAAGAATTCCTGCAACTTTTAGGATGACATCTTTTGCGGAAGTCCAGCCAGACATTTTGCCCGTTAATTTTACACCGATTAATTTAGGCATTTTAAGTTCCCAGGCCATTCCTGCCATTACATCTACAGCATCAGCTCCACCAACACCGATGGCAACCATTCCTAATCCTCCTGCGTTTACGGTATGAGAATCGGTCCCAATCATCATTCCTCCGGGAAATGCATAATTTTCTAATACAACCTGATGAATAATTCCTGCTCCCGGCTTCCAGAAACCAATTCCGTATTTGTCACAGACAGAACTCAAAAAGTTGAAAACTTCTGAGTTTTTATTAATTCCTTCCTGTAAATCTGATTCTGCACCTACTCTTGCCTGGATCAGGTGATCCGCATGAACTGTTGATGGAACTGCCACTTTAGCTTTTCCCGCCTGCATAAATTGCAAGAGAGCCATCTGTGCAGTTGCATCCTGCATGGCAACTCTGTCCGGAGCAAAATCCACATATGAATTTCCTCTTTCGTATTCCTGTGTTGAATTTCCTTCCCACAAATGTGTGTAAAGAATTTTTTCTGAAAGCGTTAAAGGTTTTCCTGTGATTTTTCTTGCTGCCGCAATACGTTCAGGATAGCGTTCGTACACTTTTTTGATCATGTCGATGTCGAAAGTCATATCTTAATTTAATTTTATTTTTTATAAATTGTTCTGCTTTTTAAATTTAAAACAGATGATACTGTGATTCATCAAATTCTGTTCCTTCAATCAGATTAAGGGATAATACTAATGAATTACGGACATATTTTATTTCTATCAAGTTAAGAAAAAATAGAGTTTCTGTAATTGATTTAAGTTAAAATAAATAGGATAAGCCTTAAATAGAAATGTTCTAAACAAAAAAATGAAAGATTTTAAATCCGAAATGGATCAAAATCTTTCATTTATATAATTTCAAAAGTCTTATGAAAGACGTATAATTATTTTAATTAATGTCCAACAGCTACCAACTCTTTAATTGGCGGGGCAAATTTGGTTAAGTCAATACCTTCAACAGCAGCTTTGTATTCGTTAATATTAGGAATTCTTCCCATAATAGCCGAAAGCACAACAACTGGTGTAGACGCCAATAAAGATTCACCCTTTTTACGTTCAGAATCTTCTACCACTCTTCCCTGGAAAAGTCTTGTTGAAGTTGCCAGAACAGTATCTCCTTTTTCAGCTTTTTCTTGGTTACCCATACAAAGGTTACAACCTGGACGCTCAAGATACATCATGTTTTTGTACTCTACACGAGCTGCACCTTTTGGAGCATTGTCGTCAAATTCAAAACCGGAATATTTCTCTAACAATTCCCAATCGCCTTCAGCTTTTAACTCATCAATAATATTATAAGTTGGAGCTGCCACAACAAGTGGTGCTAAGAATTCAACTTTACCATTTTTTCTTTCAATATTTCTCAACATCTGAGAAACAATTTTCAAGTCACCTTTGTGAACCATACAAGAACCGACGAAACCTAAATCTACTTTTTTGTCGCCACCATAAAAAGTAAGATCTCTGATGGTATCGTGAGTATATCTTTTAGAAACATCCTCGTTATTTACATCCGGATCTGCAATCATTGGTTCAACAATTACGTCAAGATCAACCACTACTTCTGCATAATAACTGGCATTTGAATCCGGCGTTAAAGCTGGTTTTTCACCAGATTTAATTTCAGTAATCCTCTTGTTTGCTTTATTTATTAATCCCTGAAGAACCTGAAGATGATTATCCATTCCTTTGTCGATCATGATCTGGATTCTGCTTTTTGCAATTTCTAATGATTCAATCAAAGTGTCATCTTCAGAAATACAGATTGAAGCTTTTGCTTTCATTTCTGCAGTCCAGTCTGTAAATGTAAATGCCTGATCAGCAGGAAGTGTACCGATGTGAACTTCGATAATTCTACCTTGGAAAACATTCTCTCCTCCAAACTGCTGCAACATTTGCAATTGAGTCGCATGTACTACATCACGGAAATCCATATGATGCTTCATATCACCTTTGAAAGTCACTTTCACCGATTCCGGGATTGGCATTGATGCTTCACCTGTTGCTAAAGCTAAAGCTACCGTTCCAGAGTCAGCTCCGAAAGCAACACCTTTTGACATTCTTGTATGAGAGTCACCACCAATGATGATTGCCCATTCGTCAATTGTAATATCATTCAGAACTTTATGAATAACATCTGTCATTGCGTGATATTCACCTTTCGGGTCACGAGCGGTGATCAAACCGAAATCATTCATAAATTTCATCAATCTAGGAATGTTTGCCTGCGCTTTTTTATCCCAAACTGAAGCCGTGTGACAGCCTGATTGATAAGCACCGTCAACGATTGGCGAAATAACGGTTGCAGCCATTGATTCCAGTTCCTGAGCGGTCATTAAACCGGTTGTATCCTGAGATCCAACGATGTTTACTTCTACACGAACGTCTGAACCAGCGTGTAAAACTTTCCCCGGAGCTAAACCAACAGCATTTTTATTAAATATTTTTTCAACAGCAGTAAGACCTACTCCTTCTTTAGTAATTTCTTTTGATGGTGCATAAACCGCAGGAATTTCTATTCCTAAGATATTTGAAGCCCAGGTCTGAAGTTTTTTACCAAAAACGATAGCGTAAGATCCACCAGCTTTGATGAATTCCATTTTTTGCGGCGTGAATGATTTAGAAATGTCTTTTAATTCCTGGCCGCCGTTATATAATTTTTTAGTCTTCGTATTAATGGTAAGAACCGTTCCTGTCGCTACAGAATAAACCTGCTCAAGGATTGGTTCATTATTTTCATTACGGATAACATTGCCTTCTGCATCCAGTTTTTTTATCCAGTTTTGAAGATCAATACCAATCCCGCCGGTAACGTCAACAGTTGTAAGGAAAATCGGAGAAATACCGTTTGTTCCAGCTACAATTGGAGCAATATTCACAAATGGAATATAAGGACTTGCCTGTTTACCCGTCCAAAGTGCTACGTTGTTTACGCCAGACATTCTTGATGATCCAACACCCATTGTTCCTTTTTCTGCGATCAGCATTACGCTTTTGTCAGGATGTTGCGCCTGTAAAGCCTGAATTTCTTTTTGAGCTTCAGGAGTCATCATACATAATCCGTGAAGTTCACGATCTGATCTTGAGTGCGCCTGATTTCCCGGAGATAATAAATCTGTAGAGATATCACCTTCACCGGCAATATATGTTACCACTTTGATTTCTTCAGGAGCTTCAGGAAGTTTAGTGAAGAAATCAGCCTGTGCATAGCTTTCAATAATTTCTTTTGCAATCTCGTTACCGCTGTGAAATGCTGCCTTCAGACGGTCAGTGTCTGCTTCGTAAAGAAAAACCTGTGTCTTTAAAACGTTGGCAGCTTCTTTAGCGATCTGTGCATCGTCACCCAAAGCCAGATCCAATAAAACCTTAATTGAAGGACCGCCTTTCATGTGAGATAATAACTCGAACGCAAAAGCAGGAGATATTTCTTCTAATACGGATTCACCTAAAATGATTTCTTTTAAAAATTGAGCTTTCACACCTGCAGCAGGTGTCGTACCCGGTAAAGTATTGTAGATAAAGAATTTCAGAGAGTCTGCCCTGTATTCGTTATTTTTATCTTTAATTTGTGCAATGATTTCACTTAATAATTCTGCACCATCAATTGGTTTTGGGTGAAGACCCTGAATTTTTCTTTCTTCAATCTCTTGGATGTAATCCTGATAAATATTCATAAATAGAAGTTCTTTTTCAAAGTTAACGGCAGACCTGTAACGGTTGTTATTGGATGATTTCGCAATTTATGCAAAACCTGCTGCAATAAAAAGTATAGTCTGCACCATTTTTAGAATGTGAGCTAATGTCAGTCCTAAAGTGAGAAAAAGGACTTTTCTGAAATGTAAATGGCTTATCAGTAATCTGTCTTTCGCAAAACTCTCTTTAGTAAGGTTTGGATATTTATTTGATCATGTTATCACAAAAATCATTATCCAAACGTTTTAAATTATCAGACATTTAAAAAATGTTCCCAAAAGTACGAATTTTAAATATTTTTTTTGAGATAAATTATTTAGATTCTGTATAAATATGTGTTTTATATTTTCTATTTTTGGCAGATATTTTGAACACAAATGATCATGAAGAAAATTTTTGATGTTATTTTTATTCTTTTATCCGTAAGTCTGTTATCGCAGTCTAAAAGTTTGAAAAATAATCAGTTATTGAATACGAAAAAAACCACAAAAAAGGTCGTTAATAAAACTCCTGAAAACAATTTAATTATTCTTAATGAAAATGTTCCGTTATTAATTCCGCAAAAAAAGAATGATAATTATGGGTATATTAATCAGAATGGGAAATTTGTCATCGCGCCCGAGTACCACATTGCAATGTTTTTTGCTGAAGATTGCAACCTTTTAAACTCATCAAATCCTAAAGCCAGGAGTTTTGGTACAGCCAAATTTGCCACAGTTGAGAAAAATAATATCTCATACAGAATTAACTATACAGGAAAAAGAGTCTATCAATATAAAAATGCTGATTTGGGTAAATGCAATTCAGAATTTAAAAAACAACTTTTCCACGCATATATTTTAAACGGGCTTTACGGAATTATCGAAGATTCAAAATTCAGCAATCCTGCAGATCGTTCACAGTTTAAAATTTATCCGAAATATCAATATCTTCATATTCTTGAAGGTGATGATTTATCCAATCCTATGATCGTGGCTTCACACAAAGATAAATTTGGAGTAATCGATGTCAACAACAATATTATTATTCCATTTGAATATGCCGATATTAAACGAAACTACAGCTGGAAATTGGGGAAAATGTTTGAAGTGACCAAAGACGACAACAATTACTATTATATTGATGTTAACAATAAATCGTACTAAATTTGGAAGATCGGTAATTTTTTGTAATTTCGCGCTGAAATTAAAGGGGTGCTCCAACGGGGGCTGAGATTATACCCAATGAACCTGGAACAGATAATGCTGTTTAGGGATGTTGTATCATAATATCTTATCGATCCCCTTTTATTCCATTAAATTTTAAAAATTTATAAGAATGAAAGGATTATTTTTTTTAGGACTTACCGCAAGTTCTTTAAGTTTTGCACAAACGCAAAACACAGATTCTCTGAAAATCAGGGAAATTGAAGCGATTAACTTTACCAGAAGACTACCTGTTGCGAAAGAGATCATCAATGTACAGAAAGATCTTGACAGTAGAAATCTCGGACAGGATTTACCGATTCTCTTAAAAAACCAAACCTCCATTATCTCAACTTCTGATGCCGGAAACGGAGTAGGTTACACGGGTTTCAGAATCCGTGGAGTTGCAGGAAGGGGAATTAACGTGATGATGAACGGCGTTCCGTTCAATGATTCTGAAAGTCAGGGAACTTTCTTTGTCAATGTTCCGGATCTCACGAGTTCAGCGTCGCAGATTGTCATTCAAAGAGGTGTTGGGACTTCCAATAACGGAGTTTCTGCTTTTGGAGCCAGTATTAATGTGATTTCGAAAGAGCCTGAAGACAAGTTTTACTTTAAAACAGATGACAGTTACGGATCATTTAATACCTACAAATATTCCGCTGAAGTAGGTTCGGGGAAATTCTGGAAAGACCGACTTTCCGTGATGGGAAGATATTCTCACATTCATTCTGATGGATATATTGACCGTGCTTTTTCAGATTTAAACTCTTACAATTTTACCGCCTTATTTGAAGAAGGAAAAACGAAACTTCGTTTGATGGCTTTTGGCGGAAAAGAAAAAACCTACCAAGCTTGGAATGGGGTAGACAGAAAAACATGGGAGACCAATCCAAAATACAACATTTCAGGGGCAATTTATGATGCAAACTGGGAAAATGTTGTCGGATTTTATGATAATGAAACCGATAATTACAGACAAAACCATTATCAGTTACTTTGGGAGCAAGGATTAAATGAAAGATGGAATTTAGAAACCACTTTACACTACACTAAAGGAAGAGGATATTACGAAAACTATAAACAGGGAGATCCTTACGAAAGATACGCTCTGCCAGATTTTAACGGAGAAGAATATTCAGATTTTATCAGAAAAAAATGGCTGAATAATGATTTCTACGGAATTGTTTCAACACTATACGGAAAGTTTGATAATCTCGATCTTAATTTTGGCGTTGTCGGAAATCAGTATTACGGAAGACATTACGGAAATGTAACAGATATTTTTGTTCCGCAGATTCAGGAACATGAATATTATAGAAACCGATCTGTAAAAAATGAAGTAGCAGGTTTTGCTAAAGCTTTGGTTAAAGTAAATGATTTTGAATTCTTCGGAGATCTACAGTTAAGAAATATCGATTATGATACTAAAATCTTAATGGAAGGCGATGGCGAAGGCGCAAATTTAGACAAAAACTGGCTGTTTTTTAATCCAAAAGCCGGTGTCAATTACAAATTAGGCAACGGAAAAGTATTCGTTTCCTACGCTCATGCACAAAGAGAACCGAATCGTGATGATTTGATCGCAAACAACGATGTGAAATCGGAAAAGCTCCACGATTTTGAAGCGGGAATTGAAAAACAGTTTGGAAAAGTAGCTTTCACAGCCAATCTATATTATATGTATTACCTGAATCAGTTGGTTTTAAACGGACAGATCAGTAATATCGGAGAATTTATCAGAACCAATTCCGGGAAAAGTTACAGAAGAGGAATTGAAGTAGGTGCTTTGGCAAAACTTTCAAAACAATGGGAAATTTCAGGAAATGTAAGCTTGAGTCAAAACAGAAATATTGATTTCAGAGTTGATAACAAAACATTAGTTAGCGATTTGGGAAACACAGAAATTTCGTTTTCTCCCAATGTGATTGCCAATTTGGGACTGAAATTTAATCCTACTAAAAATTTCCAGTTTGCTTTGATGAATCAGTATGTCGGAAAACAATATTTAGACAACACCGAAACTCAGGATTTGCAGTTGAAAGATTATCTTCTGACCGATTTTAATGCTCAATATCAGTTTAAAGTGGCAAGACATGACGTTGCTTTAAAACTTTTGGTTAATAATGTTTTTAATCAGAAATATGTCAACAACGGATATGTCTATGAAGGACCGATCTATTTTTCTCAGGCAGGAACCAACTTCATGTTTGGGATCAGCTGGAAAATTCAGTAATTAAATTAGACACCATTTCATATCATTATATTTCAGTAAAGTTCAGATTAAATTTTGGAGGCTGCTTCGGCAGTCTTTTTTGTTTTTAAATTAAAAAGATAGAATAAATAACTCCCACAGATTTCGCAGATTTACACGGATGAAGCGGTAGAGAAGTATAAAATATCTTGGTAAAGCTTATCTCTATTTAAAAAAATCTGTGTTGATCTGTGTAATCTGTGGGAAGCCAGTTTCATATGATATGACACAAACAAATCTCTGAAAAAGTCATGAAAAAGTTATAAATTTGCGACCAAATGAATATTTCAGCTTACATTTTAGACTATTTGAAACAATTTGGAACGGTTACTGTTCCGATGTTTGGTGTATTTTCTCTGGAAAATTCTAAAGCAGTCATCAATTCAGAAAACGGAAGCATTCTTCCGCCTTCCACAAAAATTGCGTTTCATTCTGATTATCAAATCTTATCTGATGATCTGGTGGAGTTTATCGCGAGTCAGAAAGAGGTTTCTAAAGAAGCAGCAGGAAACGAACTTCAGATTCAGACCGATTTCTGGAAGAAAAAACTTCAGGCTGAGCAGATTTTGGAAATTCAGAATTTAGGAACTGTTTTTATCGAAGACGGACAGCTTCATTTTAAAGGAAACCGCCTGGAATCTGATCATCCGGATTTTTACGGTTTGGAAGAAATTCACTTTTCAGATATTAACAAAGGTGAAACTTTCGAAACTCCTAAAAATACAGAGAAAGATTACAAATTCAACAAATCAATCCTCTGGATTTTCCTTTTTATCATTCCTGTTTTAGGAATGTTGTATTTAGCGTATACACAGCAAGAATTGATATTCGGAAAAAAATCTTTTGATGATGTTTCGGTACAGACAAAAACGAAGAGAATTGAAAAGAAAATTCCGGTAAAAGTAGATTCGGCACAGATCAAAAGAGCAGATTCTATCAAAGCTTTTAAAACAGATTCTCTGAAAAAAGATTCGATAAAACAAGCTGCAAAAACCTGGAAACCCAGCTCTCAAAAAAGAAAATCAAGATGGCAAAAATAAAAAAAGCGTCAGAATCTCTGACGGTGATGACCAATATCGTACTTCCCAATGATACCAATCAGTTAAGAAACCTATTCGGGGGAGAATTATTGGCAAGAATGGATCGTTGTGCGTCAATCTCTGCAACAAGACATTGCGAAAGAAGAGTAGTTACAGCTTCTGTAAATCACGTTTCATTTGATCATCCGATTCCTGAAGGCGGAATTGTTGTGATGGAATCTAAAGTTTCCCGCGCATTCTCCACTTCAATGGAAATTTATGTAGATGTGTGGTTAGACGATCCGATCAACCATAAAAAAATACAGACCAATAAAGGGATTTACACTTTTGTTGCCGTAGACGAATTTAACAGACCGATTCCGATTCCTGTAATGGAACCGGAAACTGAGCTTGAAGTAGAAAGATTCGATGCTGCCTTAAGAAGAAAAGAGCTTTCCCTAATTCTTTCAGGAAGAATGAAGCCGACAGATTCAGTGGAACTGAAAAAATTGTTTGCAGGAGAAATTGATGTATAAATAACAACGGAAGAATTTTTCTTCCGTTTATTTTTAAATGTAATCTGATATTATGAGAATTTTACTATTAGACAAAAATCATCCGTTAATTACTGAACAGCTTTTAGAAAAAAACTTTATTCTGGAAGAAGATTTTACATCTTCTTACGATGAGGTTTGCTCAAAGATTGAAAATTATGATGGTGTGATTATCAGAAGTAGAGTTCCTTTGGATAAAAATTTTTTAGAGAGAGCGAAAAATCTGAAATTCATTGCAAGAGTAGGGGCGGGAATGGAAAATATCGATATTCAGGTTGCTGAAAAATTAGGGATTCAGTTGATTAATTCTCCCGAAGGAAACAGAGATTCTGTTGCAGAACACGTTGTCGGGATGCTTTTAATCTTAATGAACCGGCTCTTCATTGCATCCAACGAAGTGAAAAACGGAATCTGGCTGCGTGAAGAAAACCGTGGTGACGAATTGCTTGGAAAAACTATAGGATTAATCGGCTACGGAAATATGGGAAAAGCTACTGCAAAAAGACTTTCGGGTTTTGGATGTAAGGTAATTTTTCATGATATTCTTCCCAATCTTTCTGATGAATTTGCAACGCAGGTTTCTTTAGCAGAATTAAAAAATCAAGCTGAGGTTTTAAGTCTGCATATTCCTTTAACGGCAGAGACAAATTATTTAATTGATGGTCAGTTTATTTTAGAAATGAAAAATGACTTCTATTTCGTCAATACTGCAAGAGGAAAGAATGTTGAAACGAGAAGTTTAGTTGAAGCTTTGAAGTCAGGAAAAGTAAAAGGGGCTTGTCTTGATGTTTTGGAATATGAGAAAGCTTCTTTTGAAAATCTCGATGCTTCGACTTCGCTCAGCACAGGTGAAAATGATGATTTAAATTATCTGTTGAGCTCAGAAAAAGCTATTGTAACACCGCATATCGCTGGTTGGACGCATCAAAGCAAAGAAAAACTGGCGCAGGTAATTGTGGATAAAATTATAGGTTCTTATTCAAATTAACTACTTTCACATTATGTTAAATAATTCATAATTTACAAGTATGTTTCAAAATTTATTTTGAGTTTTATTAAATTGCCAGTCATTTTTGAAACGCATGAAGAAGTTCAATCTGGTATTTGTTACCACAATAATATTATTCCTTTTTTCCTGTAAAAACAAATCCGAAAACAAAGAATCTCTCACAGAGAACAGTACCAATCTTCCGAATTACGGAAATGTAGATTTGGGAAAGGTGTTTTCACCACAGGACGGAGTTCTTTCAAACAAAGATTTTGTTATCAATTATATCGACCAGTATTATAAAAAAGTATGGGAAGGAAGTGACTTGAGCGGCGGAATTTTAGTGGCAAAAGGCAACGATATTTTATTTGAAAGCTACAGGGGTTTTGCGAGAGAAGGTAATCAGATGCCAATTGACAAAAATACACCTTTACACGTTGCTTCGGTTTCAAAGACTTTGACGGCAATGGCAATGCTGAAATTGGTAGAAGCAGGAAAAATAAAATTATCTGACCGCCTGACACAGTTTTTCCCCGGATTTCCTTATCCTGATGTTACTGTTCAGACTTTATTGGATCAAAGAAGCGGGCTTCCGAAATACGAGTATTTCATCACAAAAATTCAACCCGCTCCGGCAGAACTTTCAAAAACATACATTACCAATCAGGATGTTCTGAATATGCTCATCAAATACAAACCTGAACTGGCAAGAGATACAGATACAGGTTTTATGTATTGCAATACCAACTTTGCACTTCTTGCTTTATTGATTGAAAAAGTGACTAAAACTCCTTTTCCTCAGGCAATGCAGGAGATGGTTTTCACTCCTTTAAAAATGACAAATACTTACATTTTTCAGGAAAAAGATATTCCTACGGCAGCTCAGTCATTTTATTATGGTGGAAACAGATTGTATCCTTTAGACCGTTTGGATCTGATTTATGGTGACAAAAATTTGTATACAACACCGAGAGATTTATATACTTTTTCAAAAGCAATGTTTTCGAAAGATTTCCTGAAACCGGAATTGAAGGATATGATTTTTGCTCCTTACAGCAATGAAAAAGCAGGGCAAAATAATTATGGCTTAGGATTCAGAATGAAAATTTTTGATAACGGAGAAAAATTAACGTATCACAACGGATGGTGGCACGGAACCAATTCTGTATTTGCTCATCTTTTAAAATCTAAAGTCACCATTGTCGCTATCGGGAATAAATATTCAGGAAAAGTTTACTCAGCTTTGGCATTGTCGGGATTATTTGAAGACTTTCCGCCTCAGAAAGACAAGCTCAATCACATTATGAATGATAATAAAGACACATTGAAAACGGGAACTGAGGTTTTTGGAGAATAATGTTTATTTTTGCTCAAATATATTCATGAAAAGAATTGTTCTCTTACTGATTGTCAGTTTTCTTGTGCTTTCCTGTGCAAGGGTGGGTTCGCCTATTGGCGGACCAAAAGATACTTTGGCTCCGAAGTTTCTAAGTTCTAATATTGATACCACAAGAGTGAATGTGAGAAGAGATATCAAGGAACTCAGAATCGATTTTGATGAATATATTACTCTGAAGGATATCAATAAAAACTTAAACATTTCCCCGCCAATAGAGAATATTACGAGAATTTTACCCTCTAATATTGCCAATAAATATCTGATCATTCAATGGTCTGATACACTTCAGGCAAATACTACATATAATTTTAATTTTGGAAACTCAATTGCTGATAACAGTGAATCGAATATTCTGAGATATTTTAACTTCGCTTTTTCTACAGGTGAAAAACTTGATGATCTCTATATAAGTGGTGAAGTAAAAGATGCTTTTGCCATTACAAAACAGAACAGCAGCGAAAATAAAATGGTTGTCGGTATGTACCAGCTGAAAGATACAATCGACTATAAAAAAAAACCTTATTATATTACCAAAGTTGATGATGACGGGTATTATGAACTGAATTATCTGGCTCCCGGAAAATATAAAATTATTGCATTTGATGATGAAAACGGAAACTCAATATATGATCCCGGTAAAGAAAAAATTGGCTTCAGAAAAGATACTGTTTCGATTGAAAAATCTATTTCAGGTTTAAATTTAAAACTCTATCCGTCTAAAAAAGCATTTAAAAAACCTGAATTAAAAGAAATTCCTGGAGGTATTCTCATGACATTTGGAGGGAATCCTACTGATGTGAAAATTACTTCGAGAAACGAAAAACTTCAGGATTTTAAAGTTACCCATATACCAAAATCTGATTCAGTGCGTATTTGGTTTGATGCTGTGAAAAGTAATGTAGGGCAAACGGTGACCGAAAATTTGAAATTCGGATACGAAGCAGATGGTAAAAAAGATTCTACTTCGGTTTTCTATAAGTACAATGCCAAAAATACAATGACTGTCGAAAATAATATCGGCGGCTCGCTTCTTCCTCCCAAAACTGATTTCAAACTGATTTCAAATTATGTTGTTGATAAGATCAATCCTGAAAAATGGACATTGAAAACAGATAGCGTAAGCCAGAATTTTACCGCTAAGATATCGGCTTCTAATCCTTACGAAATTTTAGTTCAGTCTGATTTCGTAGCGGGTAAAAAATATCAGCTTACAGTTCCCAAAACTACAGTCTCTTCTTTTTATGAAAAAAATGCAGAGTCAAAAAGATTTGATTTTGAAGCTGATAAAGTTGAAAATTACGGGAGTCTCAGATTTACTCTTACTAATGCACCGAAAACAAAATATTGGATTCAACTGTTAGATTCTTCAGAAAAAGCTGTTTATCAAAAATATACGAGTGGAGCACTGGTTGATTTTGATATTATAAAACCGGGTGATTATATTGTCAGGATTTTAGTAGATAACAATGAAAATAAACATTGGGATGAGGCAGATTTTGTCAATAATATTTTTGCTGAAGATTCTTATGTCTATTATAAAATGGCAGTTGCAAGACCATTATGGGAAACAAAAGAAGATTGGGATCTGAATGATAAAAGAGTTTTTGAAGGTATCAAGGCTCCAAAACCTGTTGAAAAAGAGGATGTCCAGACAAATCCGAATAATCTGAATAACAATAATAACAGTACTAATTTAAATAACAGTACGAGATTGAATAACACGAGACAATTAACCCGATAATGAAAACATTTAAAAAAGTAGTTTTCTGGATTTTTGTTTCCTTTGCGATCATTCAGTTTGTACCTGTCGATAAAACAAATCAACCGATCAATAAGTCTGCTAATTTTGTTGATGTTAAAAAGCCGCCGCCAAAAGTTGTCGCATTGCTGAAAAATGCCTGTTATGATTGTCATTCAAACGAAACGGTTTACCCGAAGTATGCTTACATCGCACCGTTTTCCTGGTCTGTGAAAGATCATATCAATGAAGGCAGAGAGCATCTCAATTTCTCGGTTTGGAACTCTTACAATAAAGATTTAAAGGAAAGTATGTTGAAAAATGCTGTTCAGACGCTGCAAAATAAATCGATGCCTTTGCCTGCTTATATCGTTTATCATGACGAGTCTAATTTATCTGATGCAGAACGAACTATCTTGGTCAAATATTTTGAGGAGCTTCTGAAAACAAAATCTTATTAGACTGAAAATAAAAACTCCCACATTTACAAAAGATGTGGGAGTTTTTTAGTTTAAAAATTCTTTAAGTATTCTTTAAAAAATATTTTCTGTGAATCAAATGCAATGTCTTCAAGATTAATTTCGCGTAAAGGAATCCAATGTGTTTCCGAAATTTCAGAAAGCGCTAAATTTACTTCAAACTTTTCTGAAACACTGTATTCATAAAACAAATCGATCGTATTGTAGTCAATTTCTTTATATTGATAAACATTGGGAAGGCTTGTAAGATATTTTAAATTTTTAATATCTATATCAAGCTGTAGCTCTTCAGAGAGTTCGCGTTTGCACGTTTGCTCTGCACTTTCCCTTGGATCGACAAAACCTCCTGCCAAATCAAGTTTTCCTTTTTTAGGCTCCTGATTTCTTTTAGTAAGATAAACCTCGTCTCTGTATCTTATCACTACCGCAACGGCTCCTGCAACGTTATTATATAAAGTGAAATTGCAATTGGGGCAGCTCCATTTTTTTTCGCCATCCCAATTCAATGATTCTTTGCCGCAGTTCGGACAAAACTTCAATATTTTCATTCAACAATTTTAGTCTTATTTCTCGGATGGAAAGTTAAAATCACATCACGGAGTTCCTCAGTTTTAAGATGAGTATACACCTGTGTTGTCGTAATGCTCGAATGTCCCAGCATTTCCTGGATAAACCTAAGATCTGCGCCATTCTGCATAAGATGCGTTGCAAATGAATGTCTGAATGTGTGCGGAGATATTTTTTTGCTTACACCGGCTTTTTCCGTAAGTTCTTTAATAATTAGAAATACGATTACTCTTGACATTGAAGTCCCTCTGCTGTTTAAAAACAAAGTGTCTTCATGTTTTTTATTGATTTTGATTTTTGAGCGCACCTCTTTAATATACGCTTGCAACAATTCTGCCGTATAGTGTGCTAAAGGAACAAACCGTACCTTATTTCCTTTTCCGATAACTTTAATGTAGTTTTCTTTGAAATTGATGTTTGAAAGTTTCATATCAATCAATTCGGAAACCCGTAAACCGCAACCGTATAAGACTTCGATAATGCATTGATTTCGCTGTCCCAGATCTGAAGTGACGTCTATTGCATCAATAATCTTATTAATGTCTGCGAGACTCAGGGTGTCAGGAAGGTATAAACCTAGTTTGGGTCCTTCAAGTAATGACGAAGGGTTGTCATCACGAATTTCATCTTCCATCAGAAATCTGAAGAAAGCTTTAATAGACGAGATCCATCTCGCCTGTGATCTTTCACTGAATTTCTGTTTAGACAGTTTGAAGATGTATTCCTGCAGGTGATCATAAGAGATAACATCCGGACCTATATTCTCCAGATCTTCCTCTGCATATTCCTTTAGTTTTTTAATGTCTCTTACGTAAGCATCAAGTGTGTTTTCTGAGAAGTTTCTTTCGAATCTTAGAAAAATTTCAAAGTCTTTAATTTTTTCATCCCAAGTCATTGTGTTGTGTTTTTTATTTTATTTACAATTCATTTTCTATTACCTGTATTATTTCAATACCGTGTGCTTTTAAAAATGATATTCCTTCATTATCAGAATAAGCATTTATATATACGAGTCTTTCTATTCCTGCCTGCAATATCAGCTTACTGCAATCTTTGCAGGGGGAGAGCGTAAGATATAAAGTCGCTCCCCGGGCTGATTGTGTAGAACCGGCTAATTTAAGAATCGCATTCGCTTCTGCATGTAAGACGTACCAGTGAGTTTTTCCGTGTTCGTCTTCGCAGCAGTTTTCTGATCCAGAAGGGGTACCATTGTATCCGTCTGAAATAATCATCCTGTCTTTTACGATAAGCGCTCCTACCTGTTTCCTTTTGCAGTAGGAAAGTTTTGCCCATTCAAGAGCCATTTTCAAATAAGCTTTGTCAAACTTACTATACGTCTGCATCATTTCGAAATAATCTGTGATATGGTATATTTAGAAGTTTGGCTTTCTTTTTTCAAGAAAAGCAGAAACTCCTTCTTTCTTATCTTCCATTTCAAAAAGTTCTCCGAAATACTTGATTTCAGTTTCAAAACCTTTATCTGTATCAGATAGATTGGTTGCTTGTATTGCTTTAGAAATTGCCATTGGTGAGTTATTCGAAATTGTTTTAGCCAATTCTTTTGTTTTATTCAATAATTCTTCGATGGGGTAAACTTCATTTACCAGACCAATTTCTTTTGCTTTTTGTGCAGGAATCATTTTTGCTGAAAAAATCATCTCATTGGCTATTCCTTTTCCTACTAATTTTGGAAGTCTTTGCGTACCTCCATACCCCGGAATTAACCCTAAAGTTACTTCAGGAAGACCTAGTTTTGCATTTTCTGATGCATATCTTATATGGCATGCCATCGCAAGCTCTAATCCTCCTCCTAAAGCAAAACCGTTTACTGCCGCAATTACCGGTTTAGACAGATTTTCAATTTTATTAAAAAGATTATTATGCCCGTTTCTTGCAAGCTCTTCAGCTTTTGCCTGATTAAAATCACTGAATTCTTTGATATCGGCTCCGGCCACAAAAGATTTTTCACCACTTCCTGTTAATATAATAACCCTTACTTCATTATCAGATACTAAATCATCTAACGCAGAACTGATTTCTTTTATTGTGTCAGCATTTAATGCATTTAAACTTTCAGGTCTGTTGATTGTGATGATTGCAGTTTTGTCTTCTTTGCTTAAAATTATATTTCCGTAATTCATTCAGTGGTCTATATCTTTAATAACCTGCAAATTAAAAATTATTTTGCAAAAAAAAGGGAAAAAATTCATTTTTTTCCCTTTTTTGTTTATTTATAACAGTTTATTTTGAATGATTCATCATATTTGAGTCAATATTGATGTGTAAACCTGAAGCTACTTTCATACCAAGCTCGATGTTTGCCCTGAAAAAGTGGCACAACTGACGGTTAATGATTTCATCTCTTTTTGGGCCGTCAATACCGCTCATGTGATCGATGATGTTTTTGACCAAATGATCTCTGTCTTCCTGATTCATTGCTTTGGTATACAACAATCCGGGTTGGGTATAATGATCGTCATCGTTTTCGTTACGGTTATAGTTTGCAACATGATTACTGTCTAGTTCGTATTCGAAATTCTTATATGAAGAATCAGGTTGAATATCATCAAAACTGTTCGGATGATAATTGGGCTTGTCCTGATATTCGCTGGAATCTGCCATAAAGCCATCTCTTTGATAATTGTTGACAGCAAACGGACATCTGTTGACTTCAAGCTGGTGAGCGTTTACGCCTACTCTGTATCTATGGGCGTCAGGATAAGAAAATAATCTTCCCTGAAGCATTTTATCCGGTGAAAAACTGATTCCGTTGATTAAATTACTCGGTGAAAAAGTTGACTGCTCTACATGAGCAAAGAAGTTATTCGGAATTTCATTTAGTTCCATTTCTCCGACCTCAATAAGTGGGAAATCTCCCTGGAACCATACTTTGGTAATATCAAAAGGATTCCATCTGAATTCTTTTGCCTGCTCTTCCGTCATGGTTTGAATATACATCGTCCATTTCGGAAAATCACCGTTTTCGATAGCGTTACAAAGATCTTCCTGGGCAAAATCAGGATTTTCTCCTGCCATTTTAGTAGCATCTTCGTTGCTAAAGTTTTTAATTCCCTGTTTTGTTTTAAAGTGAAACTTCACCCAGGTTCTTTCATTTTTTTCATTGATCATTGAAAAAGTATGAGATCCGAAACCGTGCATATGTCTGTAGCCATACGGAGTTCCTCTGTCAGACATTAGGATAAGAACCTGATGAAGCGATTCCGGATTTAAACTCCAGAAATCCCACATCATTGTCGGGCTTTTTAAGTTGGTTTTCGGAACTCTTTTTTGAGTATGAATAAAATCAGGAAATTTTTTAGCATCTTTAATAAAGAAAACCGGCGTGTTGTTTCCTACTAAATCCCAATTTCCATCTTCTGTGTAGAATTTCAAAGCAAATCCACGCGGATCTCTCGCTGTATCTGCACTTCCTTTTTCTCCACCAACAGTAGAAAAACGTGCAAACATTTTACATGAATTTCCTACCTGAGAAAAAAGTTTAGCTTTTGTATATTGTGAAATATCATGAGTAACGGTGAATTTTCCATAAGCACCACTTCCTTTTGCGTGAACAATTCTTTCAGGTATCCTTTCTCTTACAAAATGAGCAAGATTTTCCTGTAAAATAAAGTCCTGCAACAAAACAGGTCCTCTCGAACCAACGGTTTGAGAATCCTGATGCTCATAATAAGGAGCACCGCTGCTTGAAGTTAATTTTTTAGAATCCATAGAATTATATTTGATTGATTTTTCAGTTTTAAAGAGCCATAATCAGCTTAATAATTATCAAATTTACTCGAATTTTTAATTGGTTCTGCCAAAAACATCATATCTTTGTCATAGATAATATTAATCAAATGAACATTCAGCAATTGGAATATCTTATCGCTGTAGATAAGTATAAACATTTTGGTAAAGCTGCTCAGGCTTGTTTTATTACCCAGCCGACATTAAGTGCAATGATACAGAAGTTTGAAGATGAGCTGGATGTAAAAGTTTTTGACAGAACAACTCACCCTATTCGTACAACAGATGTGGGACTGCAGATCATAGATCAGGCTAAAGTGATTATAGAGGCCGTCAACGAGCTGAAGAATAAGGCTAATTTACTAAACAATATTTTAGGCGGAACGATTAATTTGGGAATTATTCCTACCGTATCCTCATTCATTTTACCAACTGAAATTTTCCATTTTCTAGAAGACAATCCCAAGATTCTGATGAATGTGAAAGAAATGACTACCGATAACATCATCAAAGCTCTGAAAGCCGGAGAATTGGATGCCGGAATTATTTCTACGCCTTATGATAATGCGAACGAATTTTATCAGGATTTCCTTTTCAATGAAGAATTGATGATTTACAGTTCGGATACAGAAGCAAATAAAAAAAATACATTTATCGTTCCTGACGAATTAAACGTCGAAAAAGTCTGGCTTTTGGAAGAAGGAAACTGTCTTAGAAATCAGTTTGAAAACATCTGTCATTTAAAAGAAAACAGATTAAAGCCCAAAAATCTTGATTTTCTGGCTTCAAATATTCAGACCTTAGTTCATATGGTTGATAAGGTAGGCGGAATCAGTATTTTACCTGAATTGGCTTTGAATCAATTGTCTGAAGAACAAAAAGGCAAAGTTTTCAGATTTAAAAAACCTTTTCCTTACAGAGAGATCAGCATTATCTATTATAAGCCGACTTTTAAACAGAAAATCATTGATGAATTGGGGACTTTTATCAAGACTTCACTTAATACTAAGTTGAATTTTAATGAAAATCCTAAAGATTATGTGAGCATCAAGCCGCAATAATTGATATAAATCATTAATTTCAAGAAAATTATAAATACCACGCAAAAGTTTTGAGTATTAAGAAAATAGTACTTAAATTTGCGAACGTTATTAACGAGGAAAAATTTGACCTGATTGCAACCTCTCTAAAAAAATGCTAAAACAGTATATTCTTTTTAGCTTTTTCTGGGCAATTATTCATTTTTTTCTTCTACATTTAATTTTAAAAATACAAGAATAATATGTCTTATTTATTTACGTCTGAATCAGTTTCAGAAGGGCATCCAGATAAAATTGCCGACCAGATTTCCGATGCATTGATCGATAACTTTTTAGCATACGACAAAGCTTCAAAAGTAGCTTGTGAAACTTTGGTGACAACAGGGCAGGTTGTTTTGGCAGGTGAAGTGAAATCTGATGCGTATCTTGATGTACAGACGATCGCAAGAGAAGTAATCAACGGAATTGGCTATACAAAAGGCGAATATATGTTCAACGGTGATTCTTGCGGTGTAATTTCTGCAATTCACGAGCAATCTCCAGATATCAACCAAGGCGTTGACAGGGCTGTAAATGATGAGTCTTTCGAAGCTAAAGCAAATGCACAGGGAGCAGGAGATCAGGGAATGATGTTCGGATATGCTACCAACGAAACAGCAAACTATATGCCTTTGGCTTTAGATTTAGCTCATACGATTCTTAAAGAACTTTCTGCGATCAGAAGAGAAGATTCTGAAATCAAATATCTTCGTCCAGATGCGAAAAGCCAGGTGACGATTGAATATTCTGATGATCATAAACCGATAAGAATAGATTCTATTGTAGTTTCTACTCAACATGATGATTTCGGAGCTGAAGAGGAAATGCTGAATAAAATCAGAGAAGACATCAAAAACATTCTTATTCCTAGAGTTGTGGCTTTGCAGACTGAGGAAATCAAAGCTTTATTTAATGATCAAATCAAATATCACATCAACCCGACTGGGAAATTCGTAATCGGAGGTCCTCACGGAGATACAGGTCTTACAGGAAGAAAGATCATTGTAGATACTTATGGGGGGAAAGGTGCTCATGGTGGGGGTGCATTTTCAGGGAAAGATCCTTCAAAAGTAGACAGAAGTGCTGCTTATGCTACGAGACACATCGCAAAAAACTTAGTTGCAGCAGGCGTTGCAGATGAGGTTTTGGTACAGGTTTCTTACGCAATTGGCGTTGCTGAACCATGTGGTTTATACATTAATACTTATGGAACTTCAAAAGTAGGTTTACATGATGGTGAAATCGCTAAAAAAGTGTCTGCAGTATTTGATCTTAGACCTTACGCAATCGAACAAAATCTGAAGTTAAGAAATCCTATCTATCAGGAAACTGCTTCTTACGGTCACATGGGAAGAGAGCATTTTGTTGCTGATAAGACTTTCAATAAAGGTCATAAAAACGAATTGACTTTAACAGGTTTGGAATTCTTTACTTGGGAAAAATTAGATAAAGTAGAAGAAATTAAATCCGCATTTGGAATTTAATCAATTCTTTTAAATATTTAAACTGCCTTATCTAACTAAGATAAGGCAGTTTTTTTTAAATTTACGTTTTAAATAAATTAAGATGAAGAACTTTCGTTGGTTAGCGGCAATATTGTGTATTTGTTTTCTATGTGCTTTCGCAAAAGCTCAGGTTACGGTGCATAAAATGGTGAATGTAGGATATGTTTACCAGAATCAAAGCTTTGGTGAAGTGGGAGGGAAGTTGCTTTTTCTGAAAACTGATGATGTCATCTACAGATTGGGTGCTTCTGCATTAATGGGATCTGCAAATTCTGAATTTGCCATCATGCCAAAAGTGAATGCAGATGTTTTATTGAATTTTGAAAAAAATGTAGACTTTAAACATTCGTATTATTTTTTGGTGGGAGTTGAAGGAACAAATAAATATGTAGCTCCAAAAATCGGAGTTTCTATCTTCGGGCTTTTAGATTTGACAGGAGGTTACGCTTTTTCGATTGCAGACAGCAGATTAAATGGCAAAGAATTAAAAGGTTTAAATATTAATTTCACATTAAATATTCCTACAGCGTTCTTACATGACATGTTTAAGTAGATTTTTTTATAGAATTCTTTGAAATATTTAATAATTAGTTAACAGTTATTAAAATTTTATTTATATTTACAACATAATTTGATGCTTATAGAATAGACTTTACTTTTTTAAACAACTTTGTAGCGGCGATAAACCAGTCAGAATGACGGGAGACAGCTTGACTACGGGTATATACTGAGAAGAAAAGTCATGAAATCAACAGATAGCCTATTAATATCTCTTTACCAGAAAGGAGACGAAGAAGCATTATCAACCCTTATCCATCGTCATCAGAAAGACCTTTTTTCATTTATTCTTTACAAAATAAATGATGAGGATCTGGCAAACGACGTTTTCCAGGATACTTTTATTAAGATTATCGTCATGCTGAAAGAAGGGCGATATAATGAGGAAGGAAAGTTTATTCTTTGGGCAAAAAGAATTGCACAAAACTTAATCATCGATCATTTCAGAGCTAAATCTAAAAATGTAAAAGTTTCGGAAACTACTTTTGACAACGATGAATTTTCTATTTTTGATTTAATCAGAGAGCCGTCTGAAAATATCGAAGATCAATTGGTAAGTATGCAGATTCAGGAAGACCTGCTAAAAATGCTTCAGTGTCTTCCCGAAAATCAGCAGGAGGTGATAAAACTCAGGTTTTTCGACGGATTGAGTTTTAAAGAAATCGCAGATCATACTGATATGAGCATTAATACGACTTTAGGCCGGGTTCGCTATGCACTGATCAACTTAAGAAAAATCATGGAAGAAAATAATATTATACTTACGAGATAATAATTCACTCCTTTTCACGTTTTAAAGAAAAAACATTTTTTGCCTATGAAAAATAACGATTCTTTAAAAATGAAAAGTTTGAAACCCAAAAAACAAACCATTGATTTTTTGCTTAGTTTCTCAAAAAGTCTTGACGTGGTAAAGATTAAAAACAATCATTATCACCTTTCAAAAAATTAATCATTAATTTTGTGCTGTATGAAAATTCAGCACATTTTTTTTGATCTTGATAATACACTTTGGGATCACCGCAAGAACGCTTATCTCACTATCAGAAGTCTTTTCGAAAAAGAAGAAATTACTTTAAAATATAATATTGATTTTGAAGAATTTCATTCTGTATATCATGAGATCAACGAAAAACTTTGGGAGCAGATCAGAGACGGCGAAATTGATAAAGAATATCTCAGAAAACATCGTTTTTACGATACTTTCAAGCGTTTCGGAGTTGATGATTTAAATTTATCTATGTTTTTTGAAGAACATTTTTTAGATAAAATTCTCAATTATAATCATTTGGTAGAAAGTGCGGATGTTATTTTGGAGTATTTAAAATCTAAAAATTATACACTTCATATTATTTCAAATGGTTTTCAGGAAGTTACGGAGAGAAAATGTATTTTATCAGGAATTGATCACTATTTTAATACCATTACAAGTGCCGATTCAGTTGGCGTAAGAAAACCAAATCCCGAAATATTCGAATATTCTTTAGGTCTTTCTAAAGCTAAAAAAGAAGAAAGTATTTTGATTGGTGATGACTGGATTGCCGATGTTGTCGGGGCACAAAATTTTGGGGTCGATGTGATTTTCTTTGATGTTCTGAATGAAAACCCGCAACAGGAAAATTTGAAAACAATAAAACATCTTTTACAGATTAAAGAATATTTGTAAGAAATGCTTTATCAATAAATTATTTTTAAAAAGTTTCGGCGGCACCAAAGGTGCCGCCGAAACTTTATTCCGTTGAAAAATTTAGATTAAATTCCTAAGCTTTCTCTCACTCTTTTAATTGTTTCGGTTGCAATCGCTCTTGTTTTCAGAGCACCTTCCTGAAGTTTGGTTTCCAATTCATCAAGATTATTCATGTAGTAAGAAAACAATTCTCTTTCTTTTTCAAATCTCGTTAAAATTAAATCTAGCAATTCTTTTTTAGCATGACCGTAACCAAAATTTCCGGCTAAATATTTTGCTCTTAATTCTTCAGTTTGCTCAGCAGTTGCAATTAATTCATAAATAGCAAAAGTCTTATCTGTTGAAGGATCTTTCGGTTCTTCCAGAGATTTAGAATCACTTTCGATGCTCATGACTTGTTTTTTCAGTTCTTTTTCAGGTAAGAAAATATTGATGATATTTCCTCTTGATTTCGACATTTTGTGACCATCGACTCCGGGAACATATTTTGTGTCTTCCTGCAATTCAGCTTTAGGCAAAACCAAAACTTCACCCATCTGATTATTAAACCTTGAAGCAACATCACGGGCAATTTCCAAATGCTGAAGCTGATCTTTTCCTACAGGAACAATTTCCGCATCATACAAAAGAATATCCGCAGCCATCAAAATCGGGTAGGTAAACAAGCCTGCATTTACGTCCTGAAGCCTGTCTGCTTTATCTTTAAACGAATGTGCTAAAGTAAGTCTCTGATAAGGAAAAAAACATGATAAATGCCAAGATAGTTCACAGGTTTCAGGGATGTCGCTCTGTCTGTAAAAGAATGTTTTTTCGGTATCTAATCCGCAGGCAAGCCAAGCTGCAGCAATTTCGTAGGTGTTATTTTTAAGTTCTTTTGCATCTTTAATCTGTGTAAGTGAATGCAGATTTGCGATGAATAAAAATGATTCGTTTCCTGACTGCTTTGAAAGCTCAATCGCAGGAATAATAGCACCCAAAAGGTTTCCCAGATGTGGCGTTCCGGTGGCTTGTATGCCGGTAAGAATTCTTGACATTTGTTTTAAATTATTTATAAAAATTAATGAAATGCAAATTTAGGGAAAATTACTTTCTAATTGCGTTGTAGTATTGGATTTCAATTTTCTTAAAAATCTGTGGCAAAATGATTTTATATTCTTTTTTATCCAGATTTGTAATCACAGTTCCAAAAATATAAATCAAATATGTGTATTTTCCATCATTAATAATTGTGTAATAATCTGAATTTGTACCAAAGAAAATTAAATTTCGTGTATCCGTAAGTTGATTCTTAAAAGCTCCGAACGAATATTTCTTTTGATAACTAAATAGATGCTGGATTTTGTCTAATGACTTTTTGTCGAAAATTTTGCATGGATTATCTTTTTTCAAATATACCATTTTCTCATTGATCAAAATTTTCTCTATCACAGAAGGTTTTTTCACCAAACCATCGTTGTAGGTTTGAAGTATTTTAATTGCATCTAAATATGGGATATAATTATAAAAATAACCCTCTATGTTGAGATTATATATATTAAATATCGATAAGAAATAAACTTCTTCTTGGCTTACTTCTAAATCTTTTCCAGATGTTATTTGAGGATGATGATTAGCTAGATAATTTTCATGAATCTCAGAGTTTGAATTTTCATAAAGAACATTTCCTATCCGGATTATTTTTCTTAATCCTCCAAGTAAAACATCATTTCGATCATATTTTTTATTTCTGAAAGAGCTATAAAAGTTAACCACTTTTCCGCTTTTATTATCTACAACGATTATTTTTTCTCTGAACCATTCATCAAAAGCTTTTTTATCTTCAGGTTTAAGATTGTAAGTTAAAGCCATTTCAAAAATTTTATTTCTGATAGAATCCAGATTAGTTTTATAAGACGTAGAATCTAAAGTTGTATAGATTTTTAAATTCTTTTGTTGTGTATTGATTTTAAGTTTTTCAAGCTCCTCATCTACAAAACGAATAACTGTACTGTCTTTTATTGGTTTGTTATCGGAATAATAGTATATGTTTTCCTTTTTACAGGAAATAAGTAAGAATAGTAATATGAATAACTGAAAGAGCTTCATTCAGAATTAAGGAATTAAAATCTTATCTCCTCCATATTTCGGTTCTACACCAAAAATCAGATCCCAATAAACTTTTGCTTTTGCGAGATATTCTCGGCTGTTCGTCTTGAGTCCTGCATATTTAGTCACATCCTTTGCATTGTAACCGTAAGCTCGAATTCCGTTTTTTCTGGCTAAAAATACTGCCCTTTCATTGTGAAATTTTTGCGAAATGATAATCAGCTTTTTCTGTCCGAAAATTTCTTTTGCTCTTACAACAGAATCTAAAGTCCTGAAACCTGCAAAATCAAGAAAAATCTTGTCTTCCGGAATTCCGTATTGCATTAAAGTAAGCTGCATGTCTTCAGGTTCATTATAATCTTTTCGGCTGTTGTCGCCACTCACAATGATGTATTCTATCCTACCACTTTTATAGAGATCAACAGTTGCTTTTATTCTGTTATAGAAATAAGCATTTGGTTGTCCGTTGTTAAGTTTTTTGCTTGTTCCTAATAATAAAGCGGTTTTCGTTTTGGGAATTTCTTCAAGATAGTTGGAAACATAACTATTGCTGTATTTCTTAATGCTGTAATTGGCAAAAGCAATAAAAATAATTCCTGCAACGAAAAGAAGCAGGAAAAATTTTAAAATATTTTTAAAAACTTTTTTCATTAAATATGAATTGTTTAAAATTCAAGACCATTCGGGAAAGCTTTCTTTCTGAAGATCAATAATAATGCAGCTCCAACTGTAATGGCAGAATCGGCAACATTAAAGATGTATTTAAAAAATTCGATGTGTTTTCCACCGATTATTGGCCAGCTTTCAGGAACTGTCCAATCTACCAAAGGAAAGTGAAGCATATCAACAACGCATCCTTTCATAAAATTAGAATAACCATCACCGAAAGATGTGATTTTTGAAACCCCGCCATAATCGATCCATCTTCCGATGCTTTCGTCATACACTGTTCCGCTGTCGAAAATCAGTCCGTAAAACATCCCGTCAATGATATTTCCAATGGCTCCTGCAAAAATGATAGACATTGGTATAATTAAATAATTTGAAGCTCCCTGTTTCAGCCATTTTTTAAATAAATAAATCATTCCTCCGATTAAGAACAGTCTTAAAACGACAAGAAGATATTTACCGATCAGTCCGCCAAAATGGAGTCCGTAAGCCATGCCCGGATTTTCAACAAAAGTGAGTTTAAAAAAAGGTAAAACAGATACGCTTTCGCCTAAACTAAAATGAGTTTTGATATAAATTTTTGAAGCCTGATCTATAAATAAGATAAGAAAAGTGACAGCTAAGATCTTTTTCATTACAGATTCGTCTTTGGTTTGTCTTTAAAACTTTTCCCTGTATTTTCTTTTTTAACAGGAGTTTTTTTCTCGAAGGTTTGAGTTTTCATTCCTCTAGTATGAAATTTTTCATAACGAATTCCCATATCTTTCATAACGCTTTTCAGTGCGTTCAGCTCCATTTGGTTTTTTGGGTGTACAATTAATGCTTCCATTTTTTTTATTTAATTTTTTTGTCAGTCTGAGCTATAGTCGAAAACTTATTTTTTAGACAGTTCGTCTAATCTTTTTCGGTCTTTTGCAGACAAATCATTGATTCCGTTTTTGCCCATTTTGCTCAGAAGTCTGTCGATTTCCTTTTCTCTTTCGCGTTTATCAGAATTAAACTGTTGATCTATCGTCAGATTTTTTGGCTTGTCGGGATAGAATCTGTTTTTGATCCGGTCTCTGTTGAAAAACCATAAAATGGCGATAAGAATAATTCCTAAAATCAAATATTCGCTCATAGATATAATTAAAAATTAGGTTTATAAAATGTAAGACAACATTTCATAAACCCAATAATTTATTTACAAAAATAAGATAAAAATATTATCTCTGCATATTTTTAGCTTCGATGCTCAAAGTTGCATGTGGCACTGCCAAAAGTCTTTCTTTCGGAATCAGTTTTCCGGTCACTCTACATACACCGTAAGTTTTATTTTCTATTCTGATCAAAGCATTTTTCAGATCTCTGACAAATTTTTCCTGTCTTCCTGCCAAAATAGAGTTTTGCTCTTTACTCAATGTTTCTGCACCTTCTTCAAAAGCTTTGAATGTTGGTGAAGTATCATCCGTACCGTTATTCTGGTCGTTGATAAAGCTCTCTCTGATCAACTGCAAATCTTTTTCTGCTTTTTCTATTTTTTCTTTAATTACTTTCTTAAATTCTTGTAAGTCAGCATCGTTGTATCTTACTCTTTCGTCTTGCATGGTCTTTTCTTTTTTAATAAAATTATGAATTGGAATTTGAAAAAACAATAACTATACGTTAATTTTTTTCAACATTTACTTTAAAATTTAGGTCATCAATATCGATTTCGTTAAAATTTGAAAGTGAAGATACAATTTCTATTTTATTTGACAAGACCTCAGATGAAATATATTCTTCATTTTGTTTGATTTGATCCAAAAACGGTGTGTTTTCTTCCAAAATGATGCTTATTCTGTCTGTTAATTCAAAATCTTTCTCTTTTCTCAGATTCTGGATCCTGTTAATAAACTCTCTTGCGATACCTTCAGATTTTAACTCATCAGTCATCTTCAAATCTAATGCCACGGTTGTTTTTCCGTCGGAAGTTACTGTCCAACCCGGAATATCTTTTGTAGAAATCTCAACATCAGCAACTGTGATTTCATAACCTTGCAGCTCAATTTTTCCTTCTTTTTCTAAAGATGATATTTGCTCAGCTGAAAGATTAGTAATTTCATTACCAACAACTTTCATATCTTTTCCAAGTCTTGAGCCTAAAGTTTTGAAGTTAGGTTTGATTTGTTTTACAATTAAATGAGATGCTTCTTCAGCATTGATTAACTGTAATTCTTTAACGTTAACTTCCTGCTTAATTAATTCTGCCACTGCTAAAATTTGCTCCTCAGTCTTTTTATCCAAAACAGGAATCAATACTTTTTGTAAAGGTTGACGCACTTTTACATTTTCCTTTTTTCTCAAAGAGAAAACCATACTCGTAATATTTTGGGCTAAATGAGTTTTTTCAACCAAATCCTGATCGATTAAACTTTCATTCGCAACCGGGAAATCTGTCAAGTGTACTGATTCGAATTTTTCTTTACCTGTCGCACCATTCAAATCCTGATACAACTGATCCATAAAGAACGGAGCGATTGGCGCAGACAATTTGGCGACGGTTTCAAGACAGGTATATAAAGTCTGGTAAGCAGAGATTTTATCATCAGAATAATCTCCTTTCCAGAAACGTCTTCTGCACAATCTTACGTACCAGTTACTTAAATTATCATTCACAAAATTGCTGATCGCTCTTGCAACTCTTGTCGGTTCGTAATCTTCGTAGAATGCTTTTACTTCTTTGATTAAAAGATTTAATTCAGATAAAATCCAACGGTCGATTTCAGGACGGTTTTCAACATCTTTTTCAGAATACTTAAATCCGTCAACATTCGCATATAAAGTGAAGAATGAATAGGTATTGTAAAGTGTTCCGAAGAATTTTCTTCTTACTTCATCAATTCCTTCGATGTCAAATTTCAGATTTTCCCAAGGATTTGCGTTTGAAATCATGTACCAACGCGTTGCATCTGGTCCGTAAACTGCTAAAGTCTCGAAAGGATCAACAGCATTTCCTAAACGTTTTGACATTTTCTGACCGTTTTTATCCAAAACAAGTCCGTTACTCATTACATTTTTATAGGCAACTGAATCAAAAACCGCAGTTCCTATGGCGTGAAGCGTATAAAACCATCCACGAGTCTGATCAACTCCTTCCGCGATAAAATCTGCCGGGAAAGCTTTATGGTTGTCAATTAATTCTTTATTCTCAAAAGGATAGTGCAACTGTGCATAAGGCATCGAACCTGAATCAAACCAAACGTCAATCAGGTCGCTTTCACGGTTCATTGCTTTTCCGGAATCTGAAATCAAAATAACTTTGTCAACAATGTTTTTGTGTAAGTCAACCAAAGAATAATTTTCTTCAGACATGTTTCCGATCTTAAATCCTTTGAACGGATTTTCTTTCATCAACCCTGCAACAACAGATTTTTCGATCTCATTGTATAATTCTTCTACAGAACCGATTATTTTTTCTTCTTTCAAATCTTCAGTTCTCCAGATTGGTAACGGAATTCCCCAATATCTTGATCGGGAAAGATTCCAGTCGTTGACGTTTTCTAGCCAGTTGGCGAAACGACCTTCTCCGGTAGCTTTCGGCTTCCAGTTGATTTCTTTGTTCAAATCTACCAAACGGTCTTTTACAGCCGTCATTTTCACAAACCAAGAATCTAGCGGATAATATAAAACAGGTTTGTCGGTTCTCCAGCAATGCGGATAGCTGTGAACATATTTTTCAACCTTGAAAGCTTTGTTTTCTGTTTTTAAAACAATTGCCAGTTCTACATCCCAAGATTTTTCAGGAGCAGTTCCGTCATCGTAATATTCATTTTTAATATATTTTCCTGAGAAAGTTTCCGGAACATCATTTCCTTTGATAAATTTCCCCTGAAGGTCAACTAATGGGACTAAATTATCATTCTCATCTTTCACCAACATTGGCGGAATTCCGTTTTCTTTGGCAACTCTCGCATCATCCGCACCAAAAGTAGGAGCAATATGTACGATACCAGTACCGTCTTCCGTTGTCACAAAATCTCCGATGATTACTCTGAATGCTTTTTCAGGAGTTTCATCCGGCGTAAACCAAGGTATTAACTGTTCGTATTGAGTTCCAGCCAATTTTTCTCCGGTAAATTCTTTTAAAACTTTATACGAAATCGTTTTACTGTCTGAAGTATAATTTGCCAAATCTTCATCAGTTCCTTCAATGAATTTTTTGCCGAAATTCTTTTCTAATAAAACTCTCGCCAAAACAACCGTTACGGGCTCAAAAGTATATTGGTTGAAAGTTTTAACAACAACATATTCAATATCTCTTCCTACCGCCAAAGCTGTGTTTGAAGGCAAAGTCCAAGGAGTTGTCGTCCAAGCTAAAATGTTTACATCTCCATCGATATCATTAAATAAGTCTGAAGAATATTTTTTAACTTTAAACTGAGCAACAATGGTTGTATCTGTAACATCACGATAAGTTCCAGGTTGATTCAGCTCGTGTGAAGAAAGTCCTGTTCCTGCTTTCGGAGAATATGGTTGAATTGTATAACCTTTATACAACAAATCTTTACTATATAATTGCTTCAACAACCACCAAACGGTTTCCATGTACTTTGATTTGTACGTGATGTAAGGATCTTCCAGGTCTACCCAATATCCGATTTTTTCGGTCAGGTGATTCCACACATCGGTATAACGCATTACCGCTTCACGACAAGCTTTATTGTAATCTTCAATCGAAATTTTTTTGCCAATATCTTCTTTTGTGATTCCGAGCTCTTTTTCTACACCTAATTCTACCGGAAGTCCGTGCGTATCCCAACCCGCTTTACGGAAAACCTGTTTCCCGTTCTGCGTTTGGTAACGACAGAAAATATCTTTCAACGCTCTTGCCATAACGTGGTGAATTCCGGGCATTCCGTTTGCTGAAGGCGGACCTTCATAGAATACAAACTCTGGGTTTCCTTCACGGGTTTCTACACTTTTTTCAAAGGTTTTATTGGCTTTCCAGAATTCTGCAACATTCTCGGCTACATCTATAAGGTTGAGGTTTTTATATTCTTTAAATTGGCTCATTGTAATTTCTCAATTTCGTTGATTAATCAAGTTGGCAAATTTAGTGATTTTTGTCGGTTTATAATATATGTTTTATTTTGACTAGGTTTATTGAAAATTTTGAGAAGATTGAAGCGTTTTTTGAAGTGAATTGTGAAATGTGAATTGAAAAACTCAATCATAGAATTTTTGGTTTTTATCAATAGGAGAGGGCTTTAGCCCGCTTTCAATGTTGCAGAATAATATTGGCTTTAGCCAAAACCTATTTTTCTCTCGCAGATTTTGCAGGAACAAAATTTAGCACCCAACTTTTAAATTTAAATTAAATAAATTTGTCATCTAAATTTAAACTATTGGAACTCTTCCCACCCATCGAAAAATCAAGCATTCAGGAAATAAAAAAGTATCAGGAAGAAAAACTTCGGGAGCTTTTACAATATCTTGAAGCTAACTCGCCTTTTTATCAAAATCTATTTAAAAAAAATGATATTGATATTGCTGAAATTCAAACTTTGGAAGATCTTCGAAAAATCCCGACGACGACAAAGAACGATATTCAGCAGAATAATGATGACTTTTTCTGTGTTGCACAAAATCAAATCGTTGATTACAGTACAACTTCAGGAACTTTAGGCGATCCCGTAACTTTTGGTCTTTCGGAAAATGATATGGAGCGAATTGCTTATAACGAAGCAATATCTCTTTCGTGTGCAGGAATTTCCAAAGGTGACGTTGTACAGATGATAACAACGATCGACAAAAGGTTTATAGCAGGACTTGCTTATCTTTTAGGTTTACGAAAAATGGGAGCAAGCGTTATCAGAATGGGACCAGGCATCCCTGAATTGCAATGGGATTCAATTTTCAGATACAAACCAAAGTATTTGATAACCGTACCGTCATTTCTTTTAAAAATGATCGACTACGCTGAAAAACACGGCATTAATTATAAAAATTCAAGTATTTTTGGTGCAGTTTGTATTGGTGAAAGTATCAAGAATCAGGATTTTACGGATAATATCCTTTCGCAAAAAATAAAAGAAAAGTGGGATATTAAATTATTTTCAACCTATGCTTCCACAGAAATGAGCACCGCATTTACAGAATGCAAATTCCAGATTGGTGGACATCAACATCCGGAATTGATTATTACAGAAATTCTTGATGACAACGAAAATCCCGTAAAAGATGGTGAAAGTGGCGAATTGACGATTACCACTTTAGGAGTTGAAGCGCTTCCTTTATTAAGATTTAAAACGGGAGATTTAGTTAAAGCGCATTATGAGTCTTGTCAATGTGGTAGAAACACGATGCGATTGGGTCCTGTTGTCGGAAGAAAACAGCAGATGATCAAATATAAGGGAACGACTTTGTATCCGCCTGCGATGAATGATATTCTGAACGATTTTGACGGAATTTTATGTTACCAGATTGTGATTCAATCAAATGAAATTGGTTTGGATGAAATTATCATTAAACTCAGCACAGAAAGAGACGATGAAAGTTTTGAAGGTGAAGTGCGTGATCATTTCAGAGCAAAATTAAGGGTAAGTCCGAAAATTGAGATCGTAGATTTTGATGTTTTGTCTAAAACGGTTTTTAATCCGAATAGCCGAAAGCCTATCACGTTTGTAGATTTACGATAACTTTTTGATTTTATTCAATCAAGTTGGAAATGTTTTTATGCAGGGATGATTAAATTTCTTTCCAAGTATTATATTTGCAGTCTAAAAATAAATTAATGAAAAAAATATTACTTGTATTAATGATGGCTGTTTCATCCATTACTTTGGCGCAAAACGAATTGAAGGTTATTTCAGGAAGTTTTGGTTTTATAAGAGATCAGACCGAAATTAACGTAGAATTAAAATTTGATCAAACACTTTATCAAGTGGAAAATTTGACTGAAGATCAGTATCTTGAAAAAAGAAAAGAAGATATTTTAAAAAATTCAAAAAAAACAAATGAAGATTGGCAAAAATGGCTCGGTGAATGGCAAAGATTTAAGAGTTCTGAGTATTTAAAATATTTTTTGAAAGGAGCAAACAGCAAATCTAAAATCGTTTTTGCAAGTGGAAGTAAAGCAAAATATACATTGATTATTGATGCAAAATGGATTTATGCAGGATGGCATGGTGGAATAATGGGGCAAGAAGCAAAGCTGACTTCAGATATGAAAGTGGTAGAAACTGATAACCCATCAATAGTTGTATTGCATGTACAAGGCGATAAAATTTTAGGGAAACCGCAGAATAAAGATTTTGTAATGGAATATGGAAGAATAGCAGGAGCGTTTGAAGCTACAGGAAAAAGATTTTTGGGGAAAGAATATAAAAGAGCTTTAAGAAAATAAAATAAAAAAGGTCTGAGAATTCTCAGACCTTTTTTATGCTTGTTGTTTTTCTGCTTTAATAAAATTGGCGAGGTTTACAATGGCGGTATCATGTATTCTCACAAACGTATTCTTTTTGTCCCAAACATAACCTGCAAGAACGGCGCATATTTTCCTTTTAACATCGGGGTTTTCCGGTTGATGGAAAAATAATTCCTGAAGATTTCCGGTGTACCATTCTTTTACATAGGTTGTGAAAACGTTAACTCCGTATAAGATGTAATCTGCAAATTCTGTCTGCCAGTCAATTTTTTCGCCATTTAGCTGTCTTATTGCAAGTTTGGCTGCGGTCATTCCGCCTTCAGTTGCAAATGCCATTCCCGAAGAAAAAACAGGATCAAGGAATTCTGAAGCATTCCCCGTTAAAGCAAATCCGTCTCCGAATAATTTTTTAACCGAGCAAGAATAGTCTTTCAAATGTTTTGGCTCAAACAAAAATTCCACATCACCAAAACGTTTTACATAATAGTCGGAAAGGGAAATCGCTTTTCGTAAAGCTTCTGCGGTATCTCCATTTTCAGATAATTGATCAATATATTCAGTCGGACCCACAATTCCTACACTTGTATTTCCATTGGAAAAAGGAATTACCCACAACCAGACTTCAATTTCAATAATATCAAAAGAAATCAAAGTTCCTTCTACGCCTGCTTCTCGGTTAACATCCTCAACATGAGCAAAAATTGCAGAATGCGGAGAAAGTTTTGAAGGTTTTTCTAAATCTAAAAGTCTTGGTAAAACTCTCCCGTAACCACTAGAATCGATTACAAATTTTGCGTGAATTTCCTTAGTTTCGCCATCTTTTGTCTTTACGGTGGTAATAGAATCTGTTCCGTTGAATTCAATTCCGATTACTTCAGTTTCAAATTCAAGATCTACACCTTTATTGATGACTTCCTGAGCCAAAGCATTGTCAAAATCTGCTCTCGGAACCTGCCAAGTCCAGTCCCATCCTTCCCCGAATTTATTACTAAAATCAAAAAGACAAACTTCATCCCCTCTCAAAAAACGGGCACCGAGTTTTTTCTCGAATCCCATTTTGTCCAAGGCAGGGAAAAGTCCGGCTTCATCGAAATGATCCATCACTCTCGGAATCAGGCTTTCACCAACTACAAGTCTCGGGAATTTTGTTTTTTCAACAACTTTTACGTTGATATTATTCTTCTTTAAGTAGGCAGAAGAGACGCATCCGGAAGGTCCAGCTCCGATTACGAGAACATCAACAAATTCTTTGATCATCTTTGATTTTTTATTTTAATAATAACTTATATCTTTGCCGCAAAATTAGTGACAATTAATTATATTTTACAAAATTATATATTATTACTTTAATTAATGAAAATAAATAACTTTTTAGAACTGAGGGATTTTCAGAAAATCATTATAGGAAATGAAACCATAGAACTCGATGAGGTACTTCTCAATCGTGTGAATGCAAGTTTTCAGTTTCTGAAAGAATTTTCAAAAAATAAAGTAATTTATGGAGTCAATACAGGTTTCGGACCGATGGCTCAGTTCAAAATCAGTGATGAAGATACGCATCAGCTTCAATATAATTTAATAAGAAGTCATTCTTCAGGTATCGGAAACCCGCTTCCGGCAGATGAAGTAAAAGCGTGTATGTTGGCAAGATTAAACACTTTATCACTCGGAAATTCGGGTGTTCATGAATCTGTAATTTATCTACTTAAAGAATTGATTAACAGAAATATTACGCCTTTGATTTTCGAACATGGCGGAGTGGGAGCGAGTGGAGATTTGGTACAATTGGCACATTTGGCTTTGGTCTTAATCGGTGAAGGTGAAGTTTTTTATAAAGGTGAAAGAAAATCAACAAAAGAAGTTTTTCAAACTGAAGGTTTGGAACCAATCAAAGTAGAAATCCGTGAAGGTCTTGCTTTGATGAACGGAACTTCTGTTATGTCGGGAATTGGTATCGTCAATGCATACAAAGCCAATCAATTAACTGAAATATCTATTAAGTTATCTTGTGCAATTAACGAGATCGTTCAGGCTTATGATGATCACTTATCGGAGGCACTAAACGGAACCAAGCTTCATGAAGGCCAGCAAAAAATTGCGGCCAAAATGCGCGAACATTTATCTGACAGTAAATTAATCAGAAAAAGAGCAGATCATTTGTACACTCATTTCGAAGAACAGGAAAAGGTGTTTAAAGAAAAAGTGCAGGAATATTACTCTTTAAGATGTGTGCCTCAAATTCTTGGACCAGTTTTAGATACTTTAGAATATACAGAAAAAGTTCTTGAAAATGAGATCAATTCCGCAAACGATAATCCGATCATCAACGTTGAAGATCAACACGTTTATCACGGAGGAAATTTTCATGGAGATTACATTTCTCTGGAAATGGATAAGTTGAAAATTGTCGTTACAAAACTGACCATGTTGGCTGAAAGACAGTTGAATTATCTTTTAAATGCTAAAATCAACGAAATTTTGCCTCCTTTTGTAAATTTAGGTAAATTAGGCTTCAATTTCGGAATGCAGGGAGTTCAGTTCACAGCAACTTCTACTACGGCAGAAAGCCAGATGCTGTCAAACTCAATGTATGTTCACAGTATCCCTAATAACAATGATAATCAGGATATTGTAAGTATGGGAACGAATGCTGCGGTGATTTGCAGAAAGGTCATCGAAAATGCTTTTGAAGTATTGGCAATTGAAGCAATTACGATCATTCAGGCAATTGAATATCTTGATTTTAAAGATAAAGTTTCATCTTCAACTAGAGAACTGTACGATGAAATCAGAAAAATCATTCCGGCTTTTTCAAACGATATGGTCATGTATCCGTATTTGGAAGAAGTAAAAAAATATTTAAAGACAATGTAATTATTTAGTTTAATTAATTGTCAATAAAACTAATACGAAACAATATTAACATTAACACATGAAATGTGCTATCATAACAGGCGGTTCCAGAGGTATTGGAAGAGCGATCTGTATAAAACTTGCTGAAGAGAAAAATTATCATATTCTGATCAACTACACTTCAAATGAAGCTGCAGCAAAGGAAACCTTGGCTAAAGTTGAAGAATTGGGCTCAACAGGCGAAATTCTTAAATTTGATGTAGGAAATGCAGAAGAAACTTTAAAAGTTCTGAATGAATGGCAGGAAAATAATCCAAAATCAATTGTTGAAGTGATTGTCAATAATGCCGGAATTACAAGAGACGGATTATTCATGTGGATGCCAAGTGAAGACTGGAACACTGTGATTAACACGAGTTTAAATGGTTTTTATAATGTGACCAATTTCTTTATTCAGAAATTATTACGCAATAAATACGGAAGAATTATCAATATGGTTTCAGTTTCCGGAGTGAAAGGTACTGCAGGACAAACCAATTATTCTGCGGCTAAAGGCGCTTTGGTTGGAGCTACAAAAGCTTTGGCTCAGGAAGTTGCAAAGAGAAATATAACCGTAAATGCAGTTGCACCAGGTTTCATCAAAACAGATATGACACAGGACTTTAATGAAGATGAGCTGAAAGCGATGATTCCAGTCAACAGATTTGGTGAAGCAGAAGAGGTGGCAGATTTGGTTGCATTTTTAGCTTCGAAAAAATCTTCTTACATTACAGGTGAAGTAATCAATATTAACGGAGGAATTTATTCATAAAAATAATGTAGCAATTTACCAGTTTACCAATGTTTAAAATTGTTACATTGCTAGATTGTACATTGTTAAATTTAAAAAGATGGAAAATAGGGTAGTCATTACCGGAATGGGAATTTATTCTTGCATCGGAACTTCTTTAGAGGAAGTGAAAGAATCCCTGTATCAAGGTAAATCCGGAATCGTTTTAGTCGATGAGAGAAAAGAATTTGGTTTCAGATCTGGTCTTAGTGGCGTTGTTCCGAAACCGGATCTCAAAAATCTTCTCAGCAGGAGACAGCGTGTAAGTATGGGTGAAGAAAGCGAGTATGCTTACCTGGCTACGCTTGATGCGCTTAAAAATGCCAATATAGACCAAGATTTTTTAGATCAGAATGAGGTCGGAATTTTATATGGAAACGACAGTGTTTCTAAAGCGGTTGTAGAATCAATCGACATTGCAAGAGAGAAAAAAGACACCGCTTTAATGGGATCAGGAGCGATTTTTAAATCGATGAACTCTACTGTGACAATGAATCTTTCCACAATTTTTAAATTAAGAGGAATCAATTTAACTATCAGTGCAGCTTGCGCAAGCGGATCTCATTCTTTGGGATTGGCTTACATGATGATCAAAAATGGTTTTCAGGACATGATCGTTTGTGGCGGAGCTCAGGAAACCAATAAATATTCAATGGCAAGTTTTGACGGTTTAGGCGTTTTTTCGGTAAGAGAAAACGAGCCTACTAAAGCTTCAAGACCTTTTGATTCTGAGAGAGACGGATTAATTCCAAGCGGAGGAGCTGCATCTTTGATTGTTGAAAGCCTGGAATCTGCTCAAAAAAGAGGAGCCAACATTTTAGCAGAAATCATTGGTTATGGTTTCTCATCCAATGGCGGACATATTTCAACACCGAATGTTGACGGACCGGCTTTGGCAATGAACAGAGCTTTAAAACAATCAGGTTTAAAAGCTGAAAATATAGATTATATCAACGCTCATGCAACCTCTACACCGATTGGTGATGCGAATGAGGCAAAAGCAATTTACGAAATCTTTGGAAGTGAAGTTCCGGTGAGTTCCACAAAATCGATGACCGGTCACGAATGCTGGATGGCAGGAGCAAGTGAAGTGATTTATTCGATTCTGATGATGCAGAATGATTTTGTGGCACCAAATATCAATCTGGAAAATCCTGATGACGAGGCGAAAAAGATAAATCTTATCGCTGAGACAAAAAATCAAAAAATTGACGTATTTTTGTCGAATTCTTTTGGATTTGGGGGAACCAATTCCGCATTAATTGTAAAAAAGTTTGAGTAAAAACATGGAAAGGGAAAAAATTGTTGCGATCGTTAATGATTTTTTGATCAACGAGTTTGAAGTTGATGGCGATGAAATCAACAATGGGGCAAATTTTAAGAGCACTTTAGGCTTAGACAGCCTAGATTATATTGATATGGTTGTTGTGATCGAATCTAATTTCGGAGTGAAATTGGGTGAGGCAGACTTCAAAAAAATAGTCACTTTTGATGACTTTTATTCAACTATTGAAAATAAAATCGCTGAAAAAAACGCATAATTATTGATTAAAACTTTATCTTCTTATAAATTTTCCTTTAAAAATTAATTCAAAGTCTTTGTTAGGAGAGAAATCTTTTGTGAACTTAATATATTATTATTTTGTTCTAAAAACTTTGAGATCTTTGCGTTAAAAAAAATAAAGTCTGAAACCGAGATATGAACAAGTGGAAAGGTAAATCTAAAGGGACAATATTAGGATACAGAATATTCGTCTGGTGTATTAGAAATATCGGGATCAGGAGTTCTTATTTTGTGCTTTATTTTGTTGCTGCTTACTACTTTTTGTTCGAAAAAAAGAGCAATCAATACATTTCATATTATTTCAAAAAGCGACTCAATTATAACTTTTGGAGAACGATAATTTCCAGATATAAAAGTTACTTCACTTTCGGAACGGTTTTGATTGATAAAACGGCGATCTCTGCAGGATTGAGAGACAAATTTACCTATGAATTTGACGGAGTTGAAAATCTTAAAAATCTTTTAGCCGAAAAAAAAGGCGGTGTTTTAATCAGCGCTCACATCGGAAACTTCGAAATTGCGGAACATTTTTTTGCTGATATTGATTTTGACTGTCAGATTAATTTAGTAACCACAGATCAGGAAATTACGGTTATTAAAGAATATTTAGACAGTGTTACGGTTAATAAAAGTAATATCAAATTCATTTATGTGAAAGATGATATGTCGCATATTTTTGACATCAACGAGGCTTTATCAAAAAATGAATTGATTTGTTTCACAGGTGACCGTTATTTTGAAGGTTCAAAATTCCTTGAGACAGATTTACTCGGCAAAAGCGCAAAATTTCCTGCAGGTCCTTTTCTTATTGCATCCAGATTAGGAGTTCCGGTCGTTTATGTTTATGTGATGAAAGAGAAAAATCTTCATTATCATTTGTATGCAAGAGTCGCTCAACAGGTTAAAAAGCGAGATGCGCAAGGACTTTTAAACTCATATACTCAAAATCTGGAGTCGATGATCAAAAAATATCCTCTTCAGTGGTTCAATTATTTTGATTTTTGGGATGATGTAGATTAAATTTTTCTACATTTACCCTATTGAAAAACTAAGTAAAACTCAAATCATTAACATCAATTATTGTTAAGCATTATTTGTTCCTAATTATTCACAAAGTTTGTCGTTCCGAAAGAATCTAAGCGACAGTGAGATGCTTCCAGCATGGCAAAAGAACTGCTTAACTTTAAAAGAATATCTTTCTCTTTTGAAAAAACAATACGACATATTGGTTATTGGCAGCGGATTGGGAGGTCTTGTTTCAGCTCTTATTTTGGCGAAAGAAGGCTTAAAAGTCTGTGTTCTTGAGAAAAATAATCAGTATGGCGGAAACTTGCAGACGTTTTCAAGAGATAAATTGATTTTTGATACCGGAGTTCACTATTTAGGCGGATTATCTAAGGGGCAAAATCTTCATCATTTTTTTTCTTATCTGGAAATTATCAATGGTCTCGAACTTGAGAAAATGGATGAAAACGGATATGATAAAATAACTTTCGGAGAAGACGAAATTGAATATCCTCATGCACAGGGTTATGATAATTTTGTTGAGCAATTATCTAAATATTTTCCTGATGAAAGAGAAAATTTAGAAAATTATTGTGAAGAGATTCAGAGGGTTTGTAATTATTTCCCTCGGTATAATGTCGTGGGACAAAATAACTACAACGAAGAAATTCTTCATTTAAATACCAGGAGATTCATAGAATCGATCACTTCAGATAAAAAATTACAGGCTGTTTTATTAGGATCAAATTTTCTTTACGCCGGAGATTCTGAAAATATTCCTTTTTACGTTCATGCCTTAACGGTAAATTCTTACATTCAAAGTGCTTATAAATGTGTGAAAGGAGGAAGTCAGATTTCAAAGCTTCTGATCAGAAAATTAAGAGAATACGGAGCAGATATTCATAAACATTCCGAAGTTTCTGAATTGATTTTTAATGAAAATAATATTTTAAATTCAGTAAAAACAGTTCAAGGCAAAGAATATTTTGCGAAACAGTTTATTTCAAATATTGAGATCCGTTCTCTGATCAGGCTTATTGGTGAAAAAAGATTAAAAAAATCTTTCCTAAACCGAATCTTAAGTTGGGAACCTGTTTCATCCTGTTTCAGTGTTTATTTGGTTTTAAAACCGAACTTGATTCCTAATTTTAATTATAACATTTATCATTTTTCATCTGAAGAAATGGTGTGGAATGCTTTTAAATATAAAAAAGAAAACTGGCCTGAAACATACATGCTGTCATCAACTCCGGCAAAACAATATCCTGAATTTGCAGAAAGTCTGACCGCAATTTCCTATATGGATTTTGATGAGGTTAAAGAATGGGAAAATACATTTAACACTATTGCGGACGAGCATGAACGCGGAAAGCAATACGAAAAATTTAAGCTTGAAAAAGCGAAAAAAATGATTGATGCCTTGGAAAAGAAAATTCCTCACCTGAGAGAATCTATCAAAAACATTTATACATCTTCTCCGCTTTCTTACCGGGATTATATCGGAAGTTTCAGCGGAAATATGTACGGTTACGTCAAAACTTCAGAAAACCCTTTAAAAACGATGGTTTCGCCACGCACTAAAATTGAAAATCTTTTCCTCACTGGGCAATCAGTTAACATGCACGGGATTTTAGGCTGCACAATCGGTGCTTTTAATACTTGCGCTGAAATTTTGGGAAAAGAACTGATTGATGAACGTTTGACAAAAGTTTTAAATCAAACAAATGAAATTTAAAATCTTAATTTATCTATTTTTTATATTAAATCTCATTTCCTGTGGGGTTTCAAAATCAATAAAACATATTCCTGATGTAAAAGGATATTCATTAGAAATTCCGAAGGTTGACAAGATTAACGACTCTACTTTTAGTTTTAATCAAAATTATTTAACTAAAAATAGACAACAGCTTTGGGAATTATATATCAAGGGAAATCCTTTGCAGTTGGGTTATAACAATGGTGCATTAACGCAAAATCTGATGCAGAAACAGGAAGAAATTTTCTTTTCTAAAGTCGAAGGTTTTGTTCCGTCGAAATTCAAACAAAATCTTTTAAGAGGTTTCCTGAAATGGTATAACCGGAAAATGTACCTGAATGTAAGAGAAGATTTTCAGGCTGAATTGTATGGTTTGTCTCAATACTCATCAGATAAATATGATTTTATAGCTCCGAAATTTCTTCGAAATATGTATTTACACGGCGCCCACGATATTGGTCACGCAATGCAGGATCTAATGGTGGTTGGTTGTACTTCTCTTGCCGTTTGGAATGAAAATACGGAAGACGGAGATCTGTTGATCGGACGAAATTTTGACTTTTACGTCGGGGATGATTTTGCTAAAAATAAATTGATAGAATTCGTAGAACCGGAAAACGGAATTCCTTATCTGTCGGTAAGTTGGCCAGGAATGATCGGTGTTGTTTCCGGAATGAATAAAGAAGGGATTACCGTGACGATCAATGCGGGGAAATCAAAAATTCCGTTGACGGCAAAGACTCCGATTTCTTTGGTGACGAGAGAGATTTTACAGTATGCCAAAAATATTGATGAAGCGATAGCGATTGCAAAAAAGAGAAAAGTTTTTGTTTCCGAATCTATTTTGGTGGGTAGTGCAAATGATAAAAATGCTGTGATCATAGAAGTTTCTCCGAACAATTTTGGAGTTTATAAAGTAGAAAATTCCAGTAAAATTGTATGTACAAATCATTTTCAGTCAGAAGCATATAAAGATGATAAACGCAATCAAAAACATATTATAGAGAGCCATTCCGAATATCGTTATGAAAAACTTCAGGAACTTTTGCAGGAAAATAAAAAGCTGAATCCTGAAAAAATGGCTTCGATTTTAAGAGATAAATCAGGATTGAAAGATAAAAAAATTGGCTACGGTAATGAGAAAGCGATCAATCAGCTTTTGGCGCATCACGCCGTTATTTTTTCACCTCAGAAAAAATTAGTTTGGGTTTCTTCTAATCCTTATCAGTTGGGCGAATTTGTATGTTACGATCTGAATGAAATTTTTTCGGATAAAAGATTGAAAGGTGGAGAATTTGCAAAATCAGAATTGAATATTGCAAAAGATCCTTTTTTAGATTCTCAAGAATTTAAAAACTACGAAGAATTTAAAAAACTGAGTTCTCAGTTTGAAGGAGACGAAATCCTTTCTGAGGAATTTATTGACCATTATAAATCATTGAATCCCGATTTGTGGTTGGTTTATTATCAGGTTGGAAAATATTATTTTAAGTTTAAAGAATATTCAAAAGCAAAGATTGAGTTTGAAAAAGCCTTGACTAAGGAAATTACAACCGTTCCTGACAGAGAAAATATTGAGAAATATCTAAAGAAGACTTTGAAAAAGTTGAAATGATCTAAAATCAATCGTTTTCAGGATTTACTTTATTCAAAAAAAGATAAGCTGCAATTCCAGAAATCAGAGACATTGTACTTGCCAAAATAAGACTTCCAATGATGTATTGTACAAAATTATTTTTCACTAAATCAAAATTCCATTCCTGATTAAAAATATCGCTGTCTTCCGCAACAAAAGGCGCTCCCAAAAAAAGAGATGCAACTATGATAAATGGAATAAAAGGTGGCAAGCTCACATTTGAAGCCACAAAAGCCAAAACTTTGTTGAGCTTAAAGAGTACAGATAAAGAAATGACCAGCAAAGTATGAAACCCCCAAAAAGGAGAGAAGCCGATAAAAACTCCCAGCGCAATAGAAAAAGCCTTCGTACGGTTGCTTCCGTCACTTTCCAGAACGTCTTCTTTGATGAATCTTTTGAAACTTTTCTTTCTGAAATTATTGATGAAATTTCGGGGAATAATATAAACTAAAGTGATGAAAACCAGAATGGTATTCAGAATGCTGATTCTCGTAAAATCTTTGAATGGTCTGAAATGTGACACTCTTTCCGCCGGATCGTACAGAACTTTTATGGGAACGTTTTTCACAGGAATATGCCGCCACGCAGTTCTTACGATAATCTCAATTTCAAACTCAAATTTTGGCGTAAAATATTTCTTCGGAATTTTATGTAAAGGATATAATCTGTAGCCGGATTGTGTGTCTTCCAGCTTAATTCCGGTCTCAAACCAAAACCAGAAATTAGAAAAACGGTTTCCAAAACTGCTTTTTTTAGGAATTCCGTCCTGTGACATATTTCGGTTTCCAATCAATAGAACATCTTCGTTTTCATTCAATAAAGCCTCCACAAAAACAGGAATATCGTCGGGATAATGTTGTCCGTCAGAATCAATCGTGATTGCGTGATGATAACCCGATTTTTTTGCCTTTCTGAAACCAATTTTCAAACCATTTCCTTTTCCTTTGTTTTGAGGTAAATTGATGGTGGAAATCTGAGAATAGGTTTTTAAAATTTCTGAAGTAGAATCTGTAGAACCGTCGTTGATGACGATGATGTTTTTGGTGTACTCCAAAACACCGTCAATCACTCTCCTTAGCGTTTTTTTGTTGTTGTACGTTGGAATGAGGATGCAGATTTTCCTTTCGGAAATTGCATTTTGTACTTCAGAAAGTGTCATTTATTTTAATGAATTTTTTTCCGTTGCGGTCATTGTTTTAGACTGCATTGCAAATTTTCTGATGTAGGTTTTCAGTGAGGCGTTTTGTTTGCTGTAATTGCTGAGAAGGAAAGTTTTGTCCTCTTTCAGGTTCTTATTATACCCAACAATTTTCGGAATATTTTCTTGAACGCTCATTCTGATCACACGCAGTTCTGCATTGTTTGGATTGTTTTTGATAATGCTTTCCAGACTTGTAGCCCCGGATTTTACAAAAGATTTTCTCTTGTTCTTTTCTGTGGTTACCTTGGCTTCAAGTATATTTGCAGCGGCTTTATATGCTGAAATTACAGGGTCTGAAGATGATTTTTTATCAGCAATTCCGATAAAGTTTTTTGCACCTTCAACAGATAGATTGGCTTTTGAGTAAGAATTTCTCAAAGTTTCCAAATCACCACTTTGAAAAAATAAAAATAAACCGGCTAGTAAAGAAAATAAGAGTTTCATATTTTAGTATAATTGACTGACATTTTTAATGCAATAGTCTCGCCAAAAGAAGTTGTATTTTTTACTTTGATTTCAGTTTCACCTTCATTAATATCCAATTGCATCATTAAATCAGGCGTTTCAAAAGGGTTGATGATTGCCATAAACTTGACGTTTGAAGCAGATTTCAGAAACAATTTTTTCCCTGTAAACTCTTCTGTCAGCTCTTTTACGATCTGCATCATACAAACTCCCGGCGTCACAGGATTTCCCGGAAAATGACCTTTGAAAATATCGTGGTCTTTATTAAGGATAATGTTTGCAATGAAACTTCCGTTCTCAGTTTTATCGTGTGACTGTAAAGTATAAAAGTCTGTAAGTATAGTCTGCATGATTTATTCGGTTTCAGTGATTTGAAATAGCTTGATATTGATCTTAAAATCTTTGTGCTGAAGATTGATCGTTTCTGCAAAAGTAGGTTTTTTAGCTTCAAAACTAAAATCAATTTTTTCCTTATTATTCTTTGTGTAAACTAAATGATGGAGTAATTTATTTTCTTTATTAAAAGATAAATAATAATCTTTTTTGCCAATCTTCGAGTCATATATTATAAAAAGATCATTTTCAAAACTTTCAGTTACAGGATATTTTTGTCTTAACAATTCCTGAAAGTCATTTCTCAGAAAATTAATAACCATTTTTTTATCTAAATCTGCCAAAACATAATTCAGTTTAAAATCATTTCCAGAAATTTCAAAATCGATCATTTTGTTTCCAAAATCTGAAGTCATTACAACCCGATGCGTGGTTTCAGAGATTTTTTTAATGATTAAAATTCCGCTGATGTGATTTTTATAAACATCCATCTGGCATTTATACACATAATCTTCTTTAGAAGAAAAGTAGAGATTTTCAACTGTTTTTTCTGTGGTAGAAACTGGTTTTACTCCTTTTAACTGATACGATTTACAGGAAATCATCAGTAAAAAAATTGCACTATAAACTAAACTCTGAAGCAGGAATCGGCGCATTGATTTTAGTGTTTTTGAAAACAATATTTGTAGTATCTCCGGAAGCTTCCGTCATATTTACCTGTGAAACCGTTGACTGATTCTTAGGAAAATGAAGTTCGATCTGTTTAATATACTTCAATAGTTGAGCAGATTTCGGAGTGAATTTCGCAATATTAGAAGCCGAATTTTTTAAGTAAACGACGGAGAATTCAGGATCATTGAACATTTTTCCGTTGGAGCTTCCTACGATTAATTTATTGATCTTCTCAAAAGTTTTACTTTTCGCATCGACTGAAGATTTTTTCCCCTGATCATTGATGAAAATTTTGTTTTCCTTAAAAACAATGCTGTATTGGTAAGGTTTTGTGTATTTCCAGCTCAGTGTATTTGGAGATTTCAGAGACATTCTGCCTTGGGTGACAATATTCTTATCCAGGAAATCCATTTTTTTGGTTTGAGTGAAATCACTTTGCAGAGTTTTTATTTCCTTTGTTTCAGAAGAGATTTTTGTCACAAATGCTTTTGCTTCTGCTCCGTTCATTGCCGTATTCTGAGCAAAAACGAAACCTGAAATTAATAAAAATGCTCCAAAAGCTATATTTTTAATCATTTTTTAATTTTTTATAATAGAATCAATTGTAAAAGTTGAATACTTTTTGACCTTCAAAAATAACAATAATTCGACCAAAACATTGTACGTTTTCTCCGAAGTATCGTGAAGAAGGATGATGCTTCCTTTTTTTAAATCTTTGGTTACTTTTTTGTAAATTTTTTTCTCATCGTCTGTGATCGTATCTAATGAACGAACGTTCCATCCGATACTTTTTTTGTGAGTTTTTTTGATGGCTTTTGCAATATTCGGATTGGTAACGCCAAACGGTGGACGATATAAATTGGTTTTTATATTTCCGACTTTAGAAATAATCTCATCACATTTTTCAATTTCCTCAATCATTTTTGAAGCCGATAAAAAGCCCGTGTTGTTTGAATGGGAAAGTGTATGATTTCCAATCGTATGACCTTCTGCGATAATTCTTTGAAACGTTTCAGGGTATTTTTCAATCTGTTTTCCGATACAGAAAAATGTGGCTTTCACCTGATTTTCTTTCAAAATGTCTAAAAATTTAGGAGTAAATTCGGTCGGTCCGTCATCGAAAGTTAAAGCAACTTCTTTGATTTTTGTTCTTTTATGAGTGATGCTGTTGACAAAATAGCCTAATTCAATATCAAAAGAACCCCAAACTACCACTGCAGAAAATAGGATGAAGCAAAAAATGTAAACCCAAATTGTTCCCTGAAATGCATAAATAAATAGGTTCAAGAAAAGATAAAAAATAATAAATGGATAATGTTTCATCTTTATTGTTTTTAGATTTAAACTTTAGCAACCTGTTTGTCATTCACTTCGTGGAATCTTTGATTTCCGTAGGAATCTCGACAGTGTCTTAAATTTGCTTAGATTCCACGCTCCATTTCGTTTCCTCTGAATGACAAAAATTATACTTTCTCCAACAAAACCAAACTATTATCATTTCCTCCCAAATGATTATACAAAAGAACATTTTTAATTCCTTCTTTTTTCACAGAATTGATCATCATCACTTCCGGAATCTCCTGATTTTTGAGAATCTGACAAGCCATAAACATTGAAAAACCACTTGAGGTATTGAATTCTCCGCTTAAGTGTTTGTAATACAATAAAGACGAATTTGGAAATAAATCTATTGCTTTTTTATAATAAACATCAGATTCTGAATCTCCACTGAAACCTAAAATCACAGCATCAATATCGTTATTCGTTAAATTATTTTTAGCTAAAAAATCCTCAATAAATTGTTGAGTTTCATCTAATTCTAATATGTTAACAATTTGAATAGCTGTAAGTTGAGCATAAGAAGTTTCAGTTTTCTCTTTTCCTAAAACAAAAAAGCTCGAACCTTCGCCCCAAATCACGCCTTCCGTCGTTGAATTCAAATAATCAACAGGCAGATTTTCTTCTTTTTTAATGGAATTATTCAGTTTGTAAAGCTCCATTGTTCGCTCAGTTTGCTCATCTGTAGAGCCAACCAAAACATTTTCTGCTTCACCATCAAGAATCTGAAGTTTAGCATCGAGCATTGAAAATTCTAACGATGAAGAGCAGTTAACGTAGGTAAAATTATAGCCGTGACATTGCAGTCCCAAAGCAATTTGTCCAGCAACGGTATTATGAGTTGACTGAATGAAGTAAGTCGGAGTCAAAAATTCTTCATTATTATCAATTACATTTTTCAAAAACTTTTCAGAATCCTGTGAGCAGCCCATTCCGGTTCCTACGATGATGGCATCCGGTTTTTCAATTCCGGCTTCCTTTAAAGCTTTTTTTGATGCTACTGAACTCATTTTTACGGTTTTAGACATTCGTCTGCTCATTGCTGGCGGAATGAATTCTTTGTAATTGGGCTCGATGGCTTTTAAAACCTGAACAGAATTTCCGGGTTTCAGATTTTGGAAAAAATTTTCATTTAAAGTGTCCTGAACCGAGATGCAGGCTGCACTGTTGATGTAAACTGCACGCATTATTTAGAAAAAATTAAAGTTGAACAGTTTCCTCCAAATCCAAAAGAATTGGAAAGTACGTGGTTGATATTTTTTTCTTTCAGTTCGGTAACGGGCGTCAAATCAAATTCTTCCATTTTTGTTTTGAAATTTAAATTCGGAAAAATCACATTGTGTTGCATTGCCAAGATCGAATAAACAGCTTCAATTCCCGCCGCAGCTGCCAAAGTATGACCCGTAAATGCTTTCGTAGAACTGAATTCCGGCACCTGATTTTCACCAAAAATCCGAATCATTGCAATACCTTCAGATAAATCATTATTCGGTGTTGCCGTTCCGTGAACGTTGATGTAATCGATTTTTTCTTTGTCTAATCCGGATACTTTCAAAGCTTTTTCCATTGCTAGATAAGCACCTTGTCCGTTTTCCGAAGAAGCAGTCTGATGATGTGCATCGTTTGCATTTCCGTAACCAGAAAGATAAGCCAGCACTTTTTTATTTTCTTTTTTCACCACTTCATCAGATTCCAAAACTAGGAAAGCGGCTGCTTCGCCCAAGTTCAGACCTTTTCTGTCGTTGTCGAAAGGCGTGTTGTAAGAATCGGTCAGAATCATCAACGTATTGAATCCATTCAAAGTAAACTTCGAAAGAGAATCTGTTCCGCCAACAATTATGCGGTCGAGAACGCCATTTTTAATGAGTTTAGCACCCATCATAATCGCATTTGCAGCAGATGAACAGGCTGTACTGATGGTAGAAACCATACCTTTCAGACCCAATAATTCTGCAATTGCCAACGATGAATTTCCTGCATCGTGAGAGTCAATATATTTTTGCTTTTCAGGAAAATCTTCGTAGGTGTAGAAATATTTTTCGGTAATATCCATTCCGCCTACGCTGGTGGAGGAAATCAATCCGGTTTTGTATTCATTAATATCCGAAATTCCGGCGCTTTCTACAGCTTCTTTTGCAGCAACCATTCCCAACAAAGCGGTTCTCGTCACATTGTTATCTTCGTTAAGCTGAAGTTTCTGCACAAGTTCTTCATTAGACAGTTTTATCTCGCCTGTTTTGATATTTCCGGCGTGGCGAGTTTCAAACAATTCGATGTCTGAAATGCCGTGTTTACCGGTCGTTAGCGAAATAAAATTTTCCTCGATATTGTTACCAATGGAGGAAATAATGCCCATTCCTGTAATGGCAATTCTTTGACTCATCTTTTAAATAATGTAGCAATGTATCAATTTAACAGTGTAACAATATGGGTACATTGCTGGATTGATACATTGTTAGATTGAATTATTTTGTTCTGTTTTCCTCGATGTATTTTGCCATCACTTCGATAGATTGGAAGATTTCTTTTCCTTTTTTCGGGTCAGATAACTTGATTCCGTAGTCTTTGTCAAGAAGGACAATTAATTCCAAAGCGTCAATAGAATCCAATCCAAGACCACCACCGAAAAGTGGGTCTGTATCTTTGATTTCTTCTACTGCAACGTCCTCAAGATTAAGAACTTCTATAATTTTGTTTTTTAATTCTAATTTTAAATCTTCCATAATTTTATTCTAAAATGTAAAATTACTCTTTAAAGTAATATTTTTAAGTGTTTTTATTTCAAAAAATGTTTTTCTTCAATATTTTCCAGAACTTGCATTTGATGAATTGCAATTTTATTAAGTTTTTGCAAACGCTCACTTTGGCTGAAATTCTCTTGAATGAAATTAGCATTGATGTTTTCCAGATTTGAAAGACAAATCAGTTGATTCATCGTCGCATAATCCCGAATATTTCCTTTCTTCTCAGGATTTGCTTCTCGCCATTGACGGGCTGAAATTCCGAATAATGCCACATTCAGCACATCTGCTTCATTTGCATAAATGATAGAAATTTCTTTTGAAGATAATTCTTTTGGAATCAGATTTTGTTGGATGGCATCCGTATGAATTCGATAATTTATTTTTGCCAATTCTCGTTTTACAGACCAGCCAAATTGCTTTTGCTCTTCTTCTTTTAACCTTTGAAATTCGGTTATCAGATATAATTTAAACGAAACACTTATTGCGGAACCAAATTCAAAAGCGATGTCTTTGTGTGCAAAAGTACCGCCGTATTTTCCTTTTTTTACAATAATTCCGGTTGCATTGGTTTTTTCAACCCATTCCGAAATACTCAACGTGAAACTAGGCAATCCTGCCTGCATTTTAAAGTGGTCAGATTCGACCACTTTAAAGTTTGGGTTGTTAATGAGCTCCCAAGTGCTTAAAAATTCTAATGCATAACGTGTTCTAATCCAGTTCTTAATAATGTCCGCAGCGCGACTTTCGCTTTCTTTTGCGTTAGCCATATCAGTGAGCGAGATGTAATCTACATTCTCAACGGATACTATGGTTATTTCTGAATTTTCTACACTAATTTTTGCCATTCAAACTTTTAATAGCTGATTTTTATTTATTGAATCTTACAGTTTTTCACAAACTTAGCAAATATACAAAAGCTTTATAACTTTCCTGATAAAGTTCTACCCAGCCACACAAGACTTTTTCAGCTTTCCCTGATTGCAGAATCTGTGCCGCATATGAATTTAAAAATTCTTCATCAAATTCATCCAAGACAAAAAAAGCATTTTCGGTCTGCATTTTATGTTTAATGCTGATTTCGCCGACGCAAATATTCGGTAAAGTGTACACAAAAATGGCAGGACTTGGGAAAGAATTTTCCTGAGAATTGATGCTTTCCTGATATTTAAAATCAGTGTCGAGGCTTGAGGATTTGTTGGCAAAAACCAAAGCGGTATTGCTGTGGTCGTCATTTTTCAGAATCATTTCGGATATTAGAAAAGCGAGTTTGCTGAGATTATCCATTTTATGAAATTTTGGATAATTCAGTTCTAAAGTTTTGTAGGTTTCTTTTGCAAAGTCTGAGAAATTTTGGGCTTTGGTTTCAAAAATAATTTGGTCGTTGAGAATTATTTTTGAGTTTTCTATGGTGCAGATGTCTGTTTTCTTCATTGAGGATTTTCAAAAGTTTAAGGCTTTTTTGTTGGATTTTGATGAGTGTTGAAAACAGCGAAGACCACAATTTCATTTTCTACAATTTCATAAATGATAACAAAAGGGAATTTTTGGATGTAAGCCTCACGCAAATTTCCTTTTTTCAAAGGAAAGTGCAATGGGTTATTTTGAATTCTAGAAAAGTAAGATTCAACTTTTTGCATAAATTTTTCTCCAAGTCCAATTTGTTGACTTTCGTACCATAATGCAGATTCAAGCAAATCAGCTTCAGCATTTGGAGATAGGGAAAGATGATAAGTCATAGTTTTTTCATCAATCTTTCTTTCACTTCTTCCCACGAAGAAGTCTTTAGCTCACCGTTCAAATATTTTTTGCGTTCTTCCTCAATTTTGTCATAAACATAATCTGGAACTTCGGGATACTCAGAAGCTTCTAATTCTAAATCTTCTTCTTCTTCTGCATGAATGATTGCATTGATAATTCGCAGGATTCTGTCATCTGCAATATCAATGAACTCGTGAATTCTTTTTCTGATTTCCAAAGTAGATTCCATTTTCTAAAACTTTAATTCTATCAAAATTACAAAATTATTTTTATGCTTTTTCCAAAACTATCGCCGCATTACAACCGCCAAAACCCGAAGCCGTCTTCAAAATATATTTAATTTCTGCCGACTGATTTTCTTTAATAATATTCAAATCCTGAGAAACTCCCATTTCTTCAAAGTTTTTAGATGGAATTAAAGCGCTGTTCAAGGCAGATTCCATTGAAATAATGCTTTCCAAAAGTCCTGAAGCTCCCAGACAATGTCCGTAATAACCTTTCATACTGTTCAAAGGAACATTTTGCAAATCCATTCGGTTGAAGGCGATGGCTTCCATTTCGTCGTTGTAAAGGGTTGCCGTTCCGTGAGCGGAAATAAAATCGATTTGTTCGGCTGAAACTTTCGCTTCTTTCATCGCATTTTGAACGCTTGCAAATAATCCGTCGCCTGTTCTCGATGGGCCTGAAATGTGATTAGCATCGTTAATCGCTGAATCGCCTAAAACTTTAAACTTAAAATTTTCATTTTCTGATGGAGTAGAAGTGATATATGCTGCTGCCGTCGCTTCACCCAGATTAATTCCATTACGTTTTTTATCGTAAGGTTTGCAGGGTTCGCTTGCAATTGCCTGAAAAGAATTAAAACCTGAAATCACAAATTCAGAAATCTCATCTCCGGCAACCACAAAAGCATCTTTGTATTTTCCTGTCTGAATCATATTTTTCGCCACAGAAATCGCCATAACTCCGGAAACACAGGCATTTGAAATGACAATCGGTTTGGTTTTAAATCCAAAAAAATCAGCCAGTTTTTGCGCTAATTTTGAAAGGTAAATGCCTTCCGGTAAAGTGGTTTCGTTTTTTAATAAACTGATATTTCCTTTTGTTGTCGAAAGAATAAAAGCGGTGTCATCTGAAATCGAATGTCTTTCTACCAAAGGTTTTAAACTCAACAAAAACATTTTCTCTAATCTTGTGAAATTGTCATTCTGAGCGGAGTCGAAGAGTTTATTAAATTCTTCTTCCAATTTTTCAGAATCAATTTTAGAAACAAAGAAAGCTTCGTGATTATCGATAACTTTATGTAAAGTCACATCGGATTTCCCTTCCAAAAGTGCTTTCCAGTTTGATTCTACATCAAAACCCAAAGGCGTGATGCAGTTGTAATCTGTGATGTAAATTTCCTTTGTCATAATCCCATTTTATCTTTCCAAGTCTGAAAAAACTCGGGATTGTACAGACATAAATTATTTTCAGAATCTAAAAAAACCTGAATGGTTTCTCCACTACAAACCAATTGATTTTGTTGATTGAAAATCTCGTATTTATAAATCAATTTCGCCGAAACAGAATTCACAAAAGTCGTTACGATGTTGAAGGTTTCCCCATATTTCAAAGGAAGAAAATGTTCGCACATACTTTTTACAATCGGCGTTACAAATCCTGCTTTTTGAATATCAAGATAGGTCAAACCGTGCTGTCTTCCGAAAGCTTCTCTTCCATCTTCAAAATACACGATATAATGCCCGTGCCAAACGATTCCCAGCGGGTCTGTCTCGTTGAACCGGACGCGTACTTCTTCGGTACAGGTTAAATTTTTAGACTGCATTTTGTTTTCTTTCGTATAATAAAGAGATGGTCACCATCGCAATATAAAATAAAAATAAGAAAATCAGTTCTTTGGCAATTTCGCTAATGCCGCTGTTTCTTAAGATAATATCGTAATATGCATTCAGTCCCCAGTTCATCGGGGAAAACTGTGCAATTTTCTGCATAAATTCTGGCATCAGGAAAACCGGAACCCAGATTCCGCCAATCGCTGCCAAAACAACTACGGAAGTCGCTCCAAACGGCGCCGACTGTTCCTGAGTGTCAGAAACGGTGCCAATTAAAACCCCAAATCCAATCGCTGCCAATCCTGCAAAAAGAGTAACAATAAGCAGGTGAAACATTTTTCCGGAAACATCAAACTGAGGCAAATCCATCAAAGGGAAAAGCCAGATTCCCACCGCAACCATCAGCAAAAACTGGGTGACGCAAATGATGAGATACGTGAATGTTTTTCCTAAAATATGAATATAATACGGCGTCGGGCTCACACGAACTCTCACGCTCGTTCCTTGACTTTTTTCTTTGACCAAATTAATCGACAACGGCACCACAATAAAGAAAATCGCAAACAACGCCCACGCAGGAACGTTGTGTTGTACGGAATTCGGCATCAGTTCTTCCTTGCCTTTATTTGGTGTGATTTCTTTAAAAGTAATTAAGCTTTTATTTTCAAGGTCTTCCGTTGTACCGAGTTGGTCCTGGAAGGCTTTGTAGATTTTTTTATTCTCGATTTCGAAAACCATTTTATTGATGGCGTTCATTACAGAATTTTTGAAACCTGCATTGGTGGCAGGGTCGAAATAGAGATGAATGTCTTTTGCTTTTGAAGCCACAGCTTTTGTCGCAGTAGAATCGGTTTCCAAACCAAATGAGCTGACAACGGTCTGAACTTTAGAATCGATATTTGAGTTTAAGTCTTTCGTTAAATTTTCAGGAATAACGATGGCCATTTGATAATCTCCCGTAAACACAGCTTTTTCGGCTGATTTTTCGTTGTAATCGGTGACAAGTTCAAATGTTTTACTTGTTTCCAGTTCTTTTTTGATGACTTTGGAAACCTCAGAATGGTCATTATCAATGAAAATAATCGGAATTTTTGAACCTTCCAGATTTTTGAATGTCGAATCCTGGATTAAAGTGATGGTAATTATCAACAGCAATGGCATTAGAAAAATAATGACAATTCCTCCCGAATCTCTCTTCAACAACTGAATTTCCTTGATGAAACTTCTCCACAATTTATACAACATCTCTTAATTCTTTTCCGGTTAATGAAATAAAAACATCCTCCAGGTTTTCAGCATTGGCAACTCTTTCCACCAATTCTTGCGGAGTTCCTGTTGCGTGGATTTTTCCGTGGTCGATAATGGCGATTTTTGTACAGAATTCCTCCGCTTCCGAAAGGTGATGCGAAGTGTAAATAATGCACGTTCCTTTTTTATTTAAATCTAAAAGATAGTCGATAATCGCTTTTTTGGATTGAACATCTACGCCAACGGTCGGCTCGTCCAGAAACAGAACTTTCGGATTGTGAAGCGTTCCGGCAATCAGATTGCAACGGCGTTTCATTCCGCCTGAAAATTGGTCAACTTTTTTATTGGCAAATTTCGTCAAGCCCATCAATTCCAAAGCTTCGTCGATTTCTTTGTGAAGATTTTTATGTTTTAAACCATACAGACTTCCGAAGAATAAAAGATTTTCTTTCGCAGTCAAAGTAGGGTAGAGCGCATATTCCTGAGGAACAACACCGATGATTTGTTTAATTTTGAAACTGTCCTTTTTAGGCGAGAATCCGTCGATGGTAAAACTTCCTGAAGTAGGTTTTATTAAACCAGAAAGCATAGAAATCAATGTGGTTTTTCCCGCTCCGTTTGGGCCGAGAATTCCGTAAATTTCGTTTTTATCAATATTCAAAGAAATATCATTAACCGAAAAGTCTTCCGAATTTTTGTATTTCTTGTAGAGATTTTTTATTTCGATGATATTCTCCAAACTATATTGCTTTTCTCAATTTCTTATAAAAAGCTTCCTCCAGATCTGCAATATGCAGCATCGATTTTGAAAGCTGATTGTAAATGTCGCTTTTGGAATTTCTGTTTTTGTAAACTCTTGCAATATCCACTGCAAAGTCTCTCCAAAGGTCGCCGATTGTGGTGATTTCTTTAGACAATTCTTTCAGTTCTTCATTTTTAAGAATCACAGCCGCTTCCTGTAAAAAAGCACCGTAAATAAATCTGAATCCGCCACCGCCGGTTCCTATTTCTTCCTGCATTCTAATCAATTGTCCGAGATAATGATTCGTCACTTTTGTCCCTTTTTTCTCCGCCCATTTCGGAATGTTTTTTGCCACCCATCGCATCGCTTTTACGCCAATAATCGGAACGGGAGCGAGCATATTTTTGCAGGTATCTTTGATACCTTTTTTGATGGCTTCTTCTAAGTTTATATTTTCTGGGATGTGTGTCGGAAAATACATATGACCTTTCGGGGCAAGTGCGCCTTTTGCATAACGTACTTTTTCAAGTTCAGCCTCAGTCAAAGTCGTTGCGAAATCCATCACAGGGTCGCTTATGAGGAATTTTCCGTCTTCTTTTCCATACACCACAAGATTGTGGGCATTGAAATGGAATTTATATTCTTCAGGAAAATAAGTAAGATTGAAAACGCCTACCTGAAGACCTGTCGGGATATTTTGTTCTAAATTTTTCTCCAAAGCAGCCTGAGCTTCTTTAGGATTCGAAAATTTAACTCTTTTGATTTTAATGCCCAGTCTTTTTGCGGCTTTGCTGAAAATAGCTCCCGGCATCGGACGATAGCTGAAACCCGGTGCAAAGTTTACTTTCAGGAATGGTAAATACACGAAAAACAATCCGGAACCAATTCCGAAAATCATAGGTTCGCTAAGTTTTAAACCTCTGTTGAGAAGTAAATTGGAGGCAACACCGTTTTCACAATGGGCTGTCTGGTGGTGTTCAAAATTCAATTTCATTATTTACCGTCGAAGTTTTTTAATTCATTTACCGAGATTCCGAAGGTATCGGCGTATTTTTTGAGAGTAGAATCGCTGAGTTTTTTGAAAATTTTCGGTTTTGCGTGTCTTTTGACGGTCCATTGCCATTTCCCGACATACGCTGCAAGAACCTGCAAATCCATTTTATTTAGTTCCATAAAATAGATGATTGGACTCACGATGTTATTGGCAACGTTTTGTTTTGCCTCTTCAATTCTTTCGTTGATGAGTGCCATCGATTCATCGAGAGCGGCTTTTTTTGCTTCCCAGCCGATGCTTTGAGCGGTGGTGTAATTGTTATTTTCATCAGTCACATATAACATTTCGGTCATATTTGCTGATTGAAGATTACTTTCGTCTTGTGGAATGTCTTGTTTTTTCACCCAAAAAGATTGATGTTTAATAATCAGATGATATTTTATGCATCTGTTTCTCACTGATTTTTCAATGTGCTAAAATAATAAAAATGCAGGACATAGGATTATGGAATATATCGAGGGTAATTGTTCAGATCTAAAGCAAATTCTTTGTAATTCGTCGTGATTTGATATTTAATTACATCATAAATACATTGAACTTATGTCCATCGGGATCTGAGAAAGTAAATCCATAATAATTGTCAGCAAATTCTTTCGGTTCAGATTCTAATTTTCCGCCAGCATTTCTCACAGATTCTGCCCATTGATCAACTTCTTCTCTTGTTTCTGCGGATAAAGTAAAAATTATTTCATTGAAATTCTGAGCATTCGAGAATGCAATGTGTGTATTTTTCTCTAAAATATCTTTGAGAAAAAAATGGATGACAAAATTATTGTCACTAAAAAAAAAACTGGTCAGTTCATTAGATTTTCCATTAGACCTGAATCCTAAATTTGTATAAAACTCTGTAGTACGGTCAAGATCTTCAACTGCAAAATTTGCCCAAATCATTTTAGTTTTCATGAGATGTTTTTTATGAAATTATTAATTATTGTCTACAAAATCTATTCCTTATAAGTTATCGCCTTTGTTCAAGCACATATATCAAATTTTATTATACGATTTATAACCATGAATAATCTTCTATTTAAAATCATAATTAAAACGTTTGTAGAATATTCACCTGTCATTAAAGGTGAGCTCCGTAGGAGCGGCACTTGACACTATGTAATATAAATATCAATGGATTGTAACAAACGCTTTCAAAATCCTACCTATTTAACATTAAATTAATAAATTTCACTATGAAGAAAGTTTTTATTTCTCTTTCATTCTTTTTCATGATCAATGCAATGGCGCAGAAATTTGATACGCAGACAATGACCGACAGTCAGGGTTATACGTACGAAACTGTGAAAAATGATCAGGCAGGAGTGAGAGTCTATACTTTAAAAAACGGATTAAAAGTTTATCTCGCAAAGAACGATGATGCTCCAAGAATCCAAACCTATGTTCCTGTAAGAACAGGTTCAAATAACGATCCTAGCGATAACACAGGATTAGCTCATTATCTTGAGCACATGGTTTTCAAAGGAACTTCACATCTGGGAACTCAGGATTGGGCTAAAGAAAAAGTCTTGTTGCAGCAGATTTCTGATCTTTACGAACAGCACAAAGCTGAAAAAGATCCTGAAAAGAAAAAAGCACTTTACAAAAAGATCGATGAGGTTTCTCAGGAGGCTTCAAAATATGCAATTGCAAATGAATATGACAAAGCAATTTCATCTTTGGGTGCAACCGGAACTAATGCTCACACTTGGTTAGACGAAACGGTTTACAAAAACAATATTCCTGCAAATGAGTTAGAGAAATGGCTTAAAGTAGAAAAAGAACGTTTCTCAGAATTGGTTCTTCGTCTTTTCCATACAGAATTGGAAGCGGTGTATGAAGAATACAACCGAGCTCAGGATAATGACAGCCGTTTGGTAAATTATGCTTTAATGGAAGCGCTTTTCCCAAAACATCCGAACGGTCAGCAAACCACAATCGGTACTTCAGAGCATTTGAAGAGCCCCTCAATGGTAGCGATTCATAAGTATTTTAATACATATTACGTACCTAACAATATGGCGGTTGTATTGGTTGGAGATCTAGATTTCGACAAAACGATAAAATTAGTTGACCAGTATTTTGGAACGTTCAAATACAAAGAACTTCCAATGAAGAAAATGGTTTCTGAAGAGCCAATGACCCAAATTGTAAGCAGAACGGTAAAAAGTCCGTCTGCACCGAGAATGACGATAGCATGGAGATCTGATTCTTACGGAACCAGAGATGCAAGACTAGCAAGCATGGTTGGTGAAATCTTAAGCAACAGCGGTGATGCAGGTTTAATAGATTTAAATATCAGCCAAAAGCAAAAAGTATTAAGCGCAGGAGCTTACGAATCTCCTTACAAAACGTACGGAGCATTTACATTGTACGTAGTTCCAAAAGAAGGACAGAGTTTTGATGAAGCTAAAAAATTGTTGCTTGGACAGATTGATTTAGTTAAAAAAGGGCAGTTTCCGGATTGGATGATGAAAGCAATCGTCAACGATATGAAAGTACAGCGTATGAAAGGTTGGGAAACTGCAGACGGTCTGGCAACAACACTTTACAATGCTTACATCAACGAAAGAACTTGGCAGCAGGAATTAGACGAGATCAACGATTACGAAAAAATCACCAAAGCAGATATTGTAAAATTCGCAAATGAGTTTTTCAAAGACAATTATGTGGTTGTTTATAAAGAAAAAGGTGTGAATGACAAATTGGTTCGTGTACAAAATCCAGCCATTACACCAATCAAATTAAACAGAGAAGCGCAGTCACCTTTCCTTAAAGATATTTTGGGGACAAAAGCAGGAGAAATCAAGCCTCAGTTTATTGATTACAAAACGGCGATTGCTACAACAGATATCAAAGATAAGAAGGTAAGTTTCGTTCAAAACAAATATAATAAAGTAGCTCAGGTAAATTATATTTTTCCTTTCGGGACAGATAATGATAAAGAATTGAGCCTCGGTGTAAGCGTTTTACAATATTTAGGAACTGACAAGTATACTCCTGAGCAGCTGAAAGAAGAATTCTACAAATTAGGAATTTCAAACAGCTTCAGAACTACAAATGATCAGATCATCATCTCGTTGAGTGGGCTGGAAAGCAATATGAACAAAGGGGTAGAGTTGCTAAACCATTGGATGACCAATGTAAAAGCCGACAAAGCAATCTACGATCAGACCGTAAAAACGATTCTTGAATCAAGAGAAGTTGCCAAAAAAGACAAGACAAGAATTATGGCAGCACTTTCAAACTATGCGAAATACGGAAAGGATTCAAGAATGACAGATATTATTCCTAAGCAGCGTCTGGAAAGTATCAACGTGAATGAGTTGATGTCTAAAATCAAAACCCTGAACCAATATCCTTATGAGATTTTCTTGTACGGAGAAGATCAGAAAGGTCTTGAGAAAGCAGTAAAACCTTTCGTTATCAATACAAAAATGCAGCCTGCAAAAGCTAAAGAATATGCAGAACCGGCTACTGAAGGGAAAGTATATTTTACACCTTACGATATGGTACAGATGGAAATGGCAAAAGTGGCAAAGGCTAAAAATGTAGATTTAACCAATTTCGGAAAAGTAAATGTCTTCAACGAATATTTCGGACGCGGATTGTCTTCTATCGTATTCCAGGAGATCAGAGAAAGCAAGTCTTTAGCATATTCTGCGTATGTATCTTATGCTCCGGCTTCTGAAAAGAACCACCCGAACTATGTGACCAATTACATCGGCACTCAAGCAAACAAACTGCCTCTTGCGGTAAATGCAATGAACGATCTGATGGCAGATTTTCCACAGATTCCTGCGCAGTTTGAAAACTCAAAAGGTTCGGCGTTGAAGCAGATAGCTTCAAACAGAATCAACAGGACCAATATTTTCTATAACCAATTGGCATTGAAAAAATTAGGTGTAGATTATGATATCAGAAAAGATATCTATGCAGAAATTCAGAATTTGAGTTTGCCTCAACTGACAGGCTTTTACAATGCTGATATCAAACCGTTGAAATATAACACTGCCATTATCGGGAAAAAAGAAAACCTGAATATGGAATCAATTAACAAAATGGGGGAATTCAAAGAAGTAACCCTTGAAGAAATCTTCGGATATTAATTTTCATTAATATAAATTGTTTGAAGTGAAGCAGAAATGCTTCACTTTTTTTTATTTTTACACCATTTAAAAGTTTATAAACTTGCAGTTGCGTTTTTATGTTGATTACCTGCAATTTTTTTATTTATGAATTATCAGATAAAAATAATATTATACAAATCGGGGGAATAAGCATTGTCAAAATAAAAAATAACCAATCAGATTATCTGCTTTTAAAAGATTATAATAAAGCACATTTAAGAAATAATTATTGGGGATTGCTTTTTTCGGGTTTTTAAGTATAGGTATTATTATGAGTATCTTTTAGGATAGATTAGTGATCATAACCGAACGCCAAAGCGATGGCAACGACCAGTACAATTGCCAGAATGCAATACATTATATAGCTTATAAAACTTCTTACAAGTACTTCCTTAGATGTCAATTTATTAAAGAATTGTTTGTTTGTCCAGAAAATCAGGATAAAATCTATAATGAGAAGGAGATTTGATATCGTGTTAAAATCTGAACGATCTTTCAGAAAATAGAGGATAGGAAGAAAGACTATGTGAATGCCAAGTCTTTGTGAAGTTTTAAAAGCTTCAAAAATGATCAATTCATAAAAATTATATCCGGTTTTTTTAAACATAATGTAAGTCGTCACAGCATACAAAGGGATGGTTGCAACCACAAACCAATAATAATGTTCGAAAATTTTCTCCAATATCAAGCCAGAAGATTCGTCTAGTGCTACTCTTTGGTTTAGATCTAGCAAATGGTAAATCAAGGCATATATTGTTGACATAATGATCACCATAGAAATAGGTCTGAAATGATTGACACGTTTTCCTGCGATATATTCCTCAATGATGTAACCCGGTTTTTCGAAGAGCTTTTTTAAAGAATATCCAATACCTTTATCATAATGCAAAAGACCATGCTGTATATCTTCCCAAAGAAACTCATGATTGATTCTTTTGGTTTTCGCCGACTGTCCGCATTGATTGCAGTAGTTTCCGTTAAATACATTTCCGCAGTTTTTACACGTGGTCATACAATGTTTTTTGCATTACAAATATCCAGAATTTTCTGGTACAAGAGATGTTTCGATGATTTATCTTAGTCTACTTTCTCTTCTTATATTTTAACTGTATCAATAAATATACCTCATCTTTCTCTATATCTTTGCACCATGTACGTTCTACAGCCAAGGCATTGTCATACAGATAAAGATCTTCCATATTGTTAACGTATTCTAATCTTTCAGAAGTTTTGTATTTAAAAAATGAAATCAGATTTACCTCATCACCAATTGCTGGTGCGACAGGAAATTCTACAGAGTTTTCAAACTCAAATTCTATATCGTAGGAATAAAACCTTACTTTGACGCTCATATTTTTATTTTTATCAAATATATCGAAAATAAAGGGTTTCCAAAGAACAGAGTTATGCTCGGAGTTTTTGAAATTTCTTTTTTGATCTGTGTTTTTATTTTAGAGATAACTTTATACACAAAGTTTGTCATTCCGTAGGAATTCAAACTACATTGCTCAGAGAAATTGGCTTAAAAATTTTTAGATTAAAAAAGCCGACTTAAAAAAGTCGACTCGTATATTTTAAAATAAATTTCTAAGATTTTAATTCCTGAATAAACAAACTGATCTCCGTACGAATCAACAGTTCTTCATGCAAAAACGTTTCACAGGAAATATTGCAGATGTTTCCGTATTGAGAAATTAAGGAAGCTTTAGAAATAATCTTGTCTCCGACTTTCGGTAATGCCAAAATTTCAATTTTTTTGATATTGGTAATAAAACCGATCAGTTTAGTATCTTCATTTTGACCTGTGAAAAAACTCTGTCCAAGAATTGAAGAGCAAGTTTGCGCAGAATGTTCAATAAGACCAGCTTCTACAAAATGATTATTTTGAATAAATATGTTATCTGGAGTAATCTCAAAAGAAGTAACCACCTTTTCCGGAGTCAGCTCAAGAATATAATCAGCCATCAGCATGGGATTGCGATGAGGTAAAAACTGGTGAATATTGATGATATTATCTTCTTTTAACTCCATTTAAATTTTTCTTCTAAAAAACTTTAATTATATTATTTCGTCAATTCGGGTAGATTTCGAAAAACCGTATCGAGAAGTGTATGTGACAGATTTATCGATACAAATTCTTCCAGAATTTTACCCGAACTGACGAATTGTTTCAAATTTATTTTACAACAGTTTTCATTTGCGATTTTGCAATTAAGGTATCGTTTATTTTGGTAACGATTTCCACCAAAGTCACGCCTAACATTTCATTCAGAATGGTAGCTTCGGTTATAAGGTGATCGCCAATTTTTGGTAATTCATCAGCTTCAAAAGATTTGATGGCACCAATGTACCCTGTTGGAGCCTCTTTTCCCAAAAGAAAATATTTATATCCTGTATGCAAAGCAACGGTTTGAGCCTGATGTTCGATCAATCCTGAAGCCTGAAAGATTCCTTCATGCACAAAAAGATTGTCTTCTTTAATGGTAAAACCAGAGATTACGTGGTTTTCAGAATATTCTGAAACTTCGCCTACCATTACAAAAGGAAACTTCTGCGGAATCAGGCTTTCTACAAAACTTTGATCAGAATTGGGTAAGGTAACCTCCATTAGCAAACTGTTAGTAAAGCACAAGAATAAGCGAATCTTCCACTCTCAGGAACACACAGAAGAATTCTTTCTCCTTTATTAAGATTTCCTGAATTCATTAGCTGCTCAACAGCAATAAAGATTGATCCTGCACCTACATTTCCAACCTCTGATAAGTTATAAAACCATTTTTCCCAAGGAAAATCAAGTCCTACATTGGCAAATTCTTCTTTTAGACCTTCTTTGAAATATCCTGAAGAAATATGTGCTAAAACATGATCTATAGAATCCGGATCAAGCTCATGTTTGTCGAACGATGTTCTTAAACTTTCAGCACCTTTCACTAAGATATATTTATCAAGAATTTTAGTGTCCTGCTTTAAAGCAAAAATCGATTGGTTCAGCCACTCTTCAGCAGGATATTCTGCCCATGATCTTAAGCTTCCGTCTTCCTGCTTTTCACAGCCTGAGTACATACATGCTTCAATTTCGTGCGCATAAGAATAGAAATCGATCCATTCTATTTTTAAAGAGATTTCATTTTCTCTAGGTTTTGGCTCCAGTAAAAATGCAGCAGCACCGTCAGAAAGCATCCATCTCAAAAACTCTCTTTTGAAAGCTACGATAGGTCTTTCTTCAAGTAACTTCAAGTTTTCTGCCTCGTGGTTGAATTTATCAGCGGTCATCCATGCAGACATTCTTTCAGAACCTACACAGACAGCGTTGTCTTTTACCCCGGCTTTAATGTTTAGAAAACCATAGTTTAATGCATTCATCCCTGAATTACAAAGTCCTGTCGCGGTATTGATTTCTACAGATTTACCAATATTCAGTTCGCCATGCACCATTGATGAGTGTGATGGCTGAATCTGATCTGCAGAAGAAGTTCCGCAAGACAGAAGCTGCATATCTTCCTTTTTAAAATTTTCATCAAAAAGACCTTCTACTGCTTTTGCGGTTATCTGAGCGTTGGTGTGAGTTGGTTTTCCCTCCTTATCCAAAGCGTAATATCTCGTTTTGATTTTGTTGTTCCTTAGAATTAAGGCTCTCGCTTTAGAAGGTGTATTATTTACCAAGCCAAGATAGCTTTCCATTTCGTCATTCGAAACCGGCTCATTCGGCAAGTATGTTGAAGCTTTTGTTATAAATACGTCTTGCATTTCTATTTTAAATTAATTCCTTGTAAATATTCTTTTTGTTTTTGTCTTTTAGACCACAAAAGGGGTGCTAATAATATATGAAAAACCAACACAATTGGCGAAATAATCCAAATTGCTGCCATCAAATATACTTTAAAGAATTTTATCAGCAATGGGCGTTTTTCTTTTTTCTTTATAATCAGATTACTCCATACTGTAAAGATTTTGTTACCTACTTTCTCGACTCTCACCAGGAAAGGTCTGATTTCTACAGCTCCGTTTTTCACCAGCTCCGGCTGAAGATTTGCAAGATCATTGTTGTCAAAATGATTTTCAATGATCTTTCCATATTTTCCGGCTCCGTTGATTTCTTCATTTGAAACTCCGGCTGCAGGAAGCATTCCTGACTTTTCTTTTTGTCCGGTTGTCAGCCAGCGCAGAATCGTTAAAACACTGGTGTAGTTATCGTGCCGGTCTACCAAAGCGATATTGCCAACCAGTTTGGCATTCAGATTTTTCAGATAAACCTTCAGTTTTTCCTGAGAAAGCATCCACATGTTTCGGGTTCCGGAAACGGTAACGACAGGCGTGTTTTTCAATAAACCTTCGGCATAACCACTTTTCAGAAAAGAAATAATAGGGATAGAAGGAGTCAGATACCAAACCTGATATCCGAAAAGGATGAGGTCGTATTTTTTATTCAGCACATTTTCCGGCGGCGGAAGAATCTCGCTCGGAATCTGCAAATAAGATTCGGGAAATGTATTGAAAAACACATCACTCGACCACGGAAAAGGAAAATCCTCTTTTAGCTGAATGTTGTAATAGGTGACTAGATATTCGTCTTTTTTATCCTCAAACGGCTGGGCAATATTTTTCATAATATCCTCCAGCTGACCCGTCTGTGTATAATAGAGAACAAGTACGTTTTTCTGCATTAATATTTTTTATGGATTACAAAAATATGCTTTTAAAATTTATTATTCGTGTCGGAATACTCTTATTGATTCAGAAGTGAGCACTAAGTTAAATGCAGCGTTGTTAAAAACAATATTTTCAGTATTCATCAAAATAATAGTTTTGGGAAGAAGTGCGACGTCATTCAGATCAAATTGGGCATCAGAAATCAAAAGAACATCAATATCTTTCGTGACTTCAGAAATGTTTTCAATATAATTGATTTTCCTTGTTTTAACGACATAATTATTTTTAGCAATTTGTCTTTTTTCTTCGCTTTTTATGAGACTGAAAACTCTTCTTCCGGCCTGTTGAAGTGTCAGAAGAATATCTTTTTGCCCAAAATCGTCTGCGATGTGCAAGATGTTCGCATCTTTTGCGATGTGTTTATTGAGTTCAAAATAAACGGATTTATTTTTCTCAAAATCCTGTTTCACTTCATTTACGACTTCGGTTTCTTTGTAGAGATAGGTTAAAAACAATTTCTTTTTAAAATAATTTTCGTCCTCAATTTCATTTCTCAGTCTGGCAAATTCTTTTCTGAAATAAGCATTGATATTCTTGGCTCTTTCTTTGTAAACCGTTCCGAATGAGAGATCATCTTTGCTTATTCTGTCTCCCACTTTCACAATAATATCGCCGTCATAAATGATGAAGTCTCCTTTGGGTAAAACTTCAGAGTTTCCGTGAATATAAAGCGGTAAAATATCCAGATCAAATTCTTCAGCAAGATAAAAAGCGCCTTTATGAAAACGTTTCACATCATTCGTATAAGATCTTTCCGCTTCCGGAAAAACGACCAGAGAATATCCCTGATCAATTTTTTCCTTTAATTTTTCTTTTCCGTTTTCGATGCCTTGAGAAACCGGGTAAAATCCTAGAGCTTTCACCAATTTCCCAAAAACCGGAGAATCATAAACCCAATCATTCACGAGATAAACAATTTTGTGAGTTGCCATCGCAATTGCCAAAGTGTCGAGAAACGAAGTATGGTTTGCGATGATAATGGCAGGTTTACTGAAATCTTCATTTGGATTTTCTATAACCTTCTTTTTAACGAATGGGTTTCCGTACAATACAGAAGTTAAAAATTTAGCTAAAATCAGCTTGATGATATCTAAAGTTTTTCCTTTCGATTTTTTTACAAAAATACTGCCGATTACTGAAAATATAAACCCTCCCAAACCGTAATAAATAAAGAGAATCACTGAATGCAAAAACAGCCTGAATGTAATAGGAGATAGTCCTTTTTTGGTTCTGTTAATAATTAAAAATCTGAACCAGAACGGATACAGAGTTGAAGTAATAATGATAACCGAAAGCATTCCGATCAAAGCGACCAATGCCAGTGAATGTAAAGCCGGATGTTTTGCAAAAATTAATGAACCAATGGATAGGATTGTTGTGAAAACTGCCAGAATAATTGAAATTCGATAAGTTGGGAGTTCGTTTTTCCCTGTTGTATGTTCCTTCTGCATTGCCTGTGTCAGAAAAATACTGAAATCGTCACCAACCCCAAAAACCAATGTGCAGACAACGGTGCTGAAGATATTTAATTCCAATCCTAAAAAGTAAAGTATTCCTGCTGTTACAACGCCCGTCAGAACAATGGGAAACATTGTGAGAAGGGTGAGTTCAAAATTTCTGAAGAAAACAATGATGGTCAAAAGAATTGCCAGTAATGAATAATTGATCAACGTATTAAAGTCTCTTTTCAGTAAACCTAAAAAGTTCTCGTTCAGCTGTTGACGGTCAATAGCAATCGCATCGTGCTTCTTTTCTACATCTTTTATGAAGATATCTCTTTTGTTTTCGTCCACTTTTACGACATTCGAAACGGTGTAAAAACCATTTTCCTGACTCAGAAATTCCGAAATTTGAAGTGCTTTTATTGTTGAGTATTCCTTTAAGCTTAAAGTGGAGTAGGTTTTATTTAAATTTTCATTAAACTGATTAAAAGCCGAAGAGTTAAAGCCAAATTTATTTCCGTTGCTGATCAGTTCAGAAATTGTTGTATTCTTCTTGTTTTCGTCCCAGAAATTCTTCCAGATTTCTACTTTTTTCTGCTGGTCTTTTTCAGACAACACAACATTTCCAAGCGAGTTGTAGCTTAATATTTTTCCTTCTTTTTTTTCTTTCTCCAAAAATCGGCTCAGATTTGAATTTCTTGCCAAAGCTTCTTCCTCAGAATTCCCATAAGAGATCGTGTAAATGGATTTTGAAGTGATGTCTGACAATTTTTCAAGTTTTGCTTCACTTATTTTTAAATCTTTCGGGATGTAATTGAGATCACCAATATTTTCATTAAAACCAACGTGCCTGAAACCAAATAAGCACGCAATGATCACAATCGAACAACCGATAATCAGAGGTTTGTTTTTCTCATAAGGATAGTGCCCGATTTTATCAATAAAATTGGTGCTTACTTTACCTGATTTCTTTTTCGGATGATACAGTTGCGGAACAATAATCAATGCTAAAACCGAAGAAAATAAAACCGTGATTGACGCAAATAAACCTAAATCTTTCAACGCTTCGGAGCGTACAAAAACCAGACACAAAAATGAAACTGCTGTTGTTGCGCTGCTCAGAATTACCGGTTGGGTAATTTCTTTATAAAGTTCTTCAATATTGTTGTTGTGCTTATAATGTGTAAGAATATGCAAAGCATAATCAATTGTAATTCCAATCAAAATGGCTCCGACACTCAATGAAATAGCAGAAATTTTATCTTTAATAAAATACAAAACCATTAATGCCAGTAAAACAGAAAATAAAGTCGGAAGGAAAACGATAATGGGTGTGAAGAAGTTCCTGAAATAATACATCAGCAAAATCAACAGAACCGTCATCGAAATGATAACTGTGTTCTGAATGTCTTTCTTAATTTGTTGAGCATTTGCAACCGCAATCACCGGTGAGCCAAAATAACTTAATTCAGTTTTGCCTTTGAATTCTTTGTTGAGACTGTCTTTGATTTCGTTCAGTTGATTGACAAAAACTTCATTGTTTTTAGTGTCGTTGCTTTTGTTTTTTGGTTCAATGAAAAGCAGAAGGTTCTTCCCGTCTTTGGTAACGACGTAATTGTCTTCGAGTTTAAAATCTTTGCTGATGTTTAAAGCATTCAGTTTTTTGATGCCTAAAAAAGTGATTCCAAGAGGATCTTTTTTAATGAATTCTTTCGTTACCAAACTCGTTGGCGAAACCAAAGAAACATAATTGTTCTCAACCTGTTTTGCAATGCTGTCTTTGTTGAGTTTTCTTTCAATTTCCTTATAGTCGTTTTCGTCTAAAAACAAAGGCAAATTCTGATTTACGAAATCAAATGTTTCGGAAATTTCATTGTCATTCACTTTCCCCTGAATTGAACCGATGTATTTTTGTAAAGGTTTTGTTTTCTCTAAAAATTGGTCTGCAGTTTCTGATAGCTGAAAATTGTCGTCTTTTGATTTCTTTTCAATAATAACAATGATCTTATCTGAAAAGTTGAGCTGCTTGAGAACTTTTGCTGTAAGATCAGATTTTTCATTTTTGGGAATGATCTGATTGATGTCTTCTTCAAAATTGATTTTAGCAGCAAAGAATAAGCACATTGAGGCAACTGCCAAAGCGGTTACAATAGAAATAATTCTGTTTTTGGCGATCAGATAATATAAAAAGATGAAAAAACGATGCATGGGTTTCTCAAATCAGGTTTGCAAATTTAAATTTTTAAGCATTAGTTTTAAAACATTTGTGATAGTTTTCGCTGAAAATCAATAAAATATTCCATTTAAAATGAAAAATTCTTTTACTTTTGCAAAAGTTTCCCTTAACTGACCGATATATATTTAAACACAAAATTATTCTTAATCGGGAAATTGCTTGGTATGTTGAGAACATTTGATGAAAAATTAAACGGATTCCTGTTTGTAGTAATATTTCCATTTCTGCTTTTCTTCATGTCTTATTATGGCTTCGAATCTTCGTATGTAGAATTGAAATCGATGGAGAAGGCTCCAGATTTTATGTTTTCTTCAGTTTATGCCTATCGGGTAATCCCTAATTTTCTGATGATTCATGCTACTGAAGCCTTCGATTACTTTATTAATCATAATTTTTCATCGCTCAGAAAAATCCTTCTAAAAAACGGAACCTCTTTTTATCACAGTATTTTTCTTATCAACAGTTTCTTTTTTGTTCTTTCGTCGGTAGTTTTAAATGCAATTTTAAAAATGAACCCAATTACAATACTTCTAAATTCAAATGTCAAAAAGATCGTGCATCTTTTAGCGATATTTTTTATTGTAATTGTCCAGTATGTACCGACCAATTGCGATTTGATCGCTGTTTTCTTTTATTTGTTGGGGATTTGGTTTTCGTTACGATATTATCATCAAAGAAAAATTTCTGATTTTGTTTTTTTGTGTCTCACGATTTTTGTGTCGACATTTGTTAGGGAAACTGCATGTCTCAATATTGCTTTTTTTGCAGCGATTTTCATAGATTTTGAAAGATTCAAAACGGAAGTTTTTAAATCAGCAAAAGAAATTATTTTGCTGGTTTTGTCTTTTATATTGCCATACATTGGGCTAAAGATGATTATTCCGCAAGATGCTTCGTTTTTTGAGGGTATTTATCTTGCCAAAAATTTCACCAGTCCATTTAATCTCGCAGGATTACTTTTTGGTGTCATTGGTTTTTATTTTATTTTTAGTGTTTGTGGCAATGTGGGGAAATTAATTCTTAAAAAATATCTTTTCTTCTCCATTCCTTATCTTGGAATGATTACTTTAGTTGGTCTTTTTTGGGAGACCAGGCTTTTTTTACCACTGCTTCTTTCGGGATTGATTGTGGCTTTTCATCGGTTTAAAAATATTCATACTGCTTAAATGAGTTTATTACATCCATATTATATAATTGCAATTATTTTCATGCTGCTCTTTAGCTTCCAGGAAGTATTTGGCAGAAAAGTTGATAAAAAATGGCTTTGGTTCTTGGGTGGTTATCTTGTTGTATTAGCAGGGTTGAGAGATCATGTAGGGCCAGATTACGGCAGTTATGTAGGAATTTATATTTACTCTGATACCAAAGATTATGTAAGTATAATTTTCAAAGCATTTTTTTTGGAAGGACCCCGACCTGTAGAGTTGGAGTGGCTTTTTGTTTTGATTAACAAAATTTTGATTAATGTATTTGAGGCACCATTCTATGTTTTGACATTGGTGATTGCTATTATTACCATTTTCCTTAAAATAGAATATGTTGATGATAATACATTTTACCCTTTCACATTTATTCTTTTTATGTTTATTCCGGGTTTTTTTATTGGTGAAAGTGGGCAGATTCGGCAATGTTTGGGTTCTTTTATTGTTTACTATGGCATCAGATTCATCAAACAGGAAAAATTGATTTTATATTTACTATGTGTTTATTTAGGTGCCGGTATTCATAATGTTTGTTATATTTTCTTACCCATGTACTGGATAGCGCGTGTTCCGCTAAATAAAGTATGGATGCTTATTTTGATTATTGCATCTATATTTGCCTCACCGTTTGAGGTGTACAGGTTTTTTGGTGGTTTCTTGGATAATATTGCCGGAGATAATGTTCTGGTTGAGGGTTTTAATGGTTATATTGATGAAACTACACAGCGTCTGAACGGAGGCATTGGGATACCTGAAGGAATGATGGCTGTTCTTACATTCTTTCTTTTCACTTTTGACACTCAGATGAAAAAAAAGTTTCCTTATTATGAATATCATCGGAATTTTGCCGTGATTGGAATTTGTTTCTATTTCATATTCAGAAACAATCCTATCTTTTCTTCAAGACTGGCGGGCGCATTTATTGGTTTTTCTTATATTATCATTCCAAATACCATGTATGTTGTTTCGGACAATACAAAGAAATTCATTTATACAATTATTATTTCGCTTGTACTTTTTAACTTTATAGTTTTTGCGAGTTTTAAAAATATTATTGGTGGTAGATTTACCATTGATCTGTATAAAAACCACATTTTACCTTAATATTTCCATCATTTTCTAACTTATTTTTACATACCACATTGTGATGATTTGTTTTATGCTAAATTTTTCTTGATATTAAGAAAAATTCACTTAATATTATGTTAAATTCCATTAATATTATTGTACTTTTATCGAGGATTGATAAAATTAATTTATTATTAATATGTTAATGCGTTTAATTATTTGGTAATATAATTATTTTATATTTCGATAATGTTTAAAACAAATTGATTATTGTCTGTTTTGGTTCAAAATCGAGGCGATGTTTAATTAAGGACAATTTTAAGTATGAAAAGTAAGATAAGTAAGAATCTAATAGCAATGTTTTGCTTAGTTTCTTTAAATATGTATTCTAATAGCAATTTAGAAATAGAAAGAGATTTTATTACTGCTGAAAATGTAGTGCGAGACTTTATAAAGAAAGACACTTTAGTTAAAATCTCCGATAGAAATCATTCTGCAGTGAGTCAGTCACGAGCTGCTGCGGTTTTAGATTGGACAAAAGCACCAAACAGTTATATTTTTGACCCTGCGCTAAATGGGGAAGGGCTATATATCCCTGTGAAGAAGGCATATGAAATGTGGCGGAGCTATAAATATTTGGCAAGTGCAGGAGCAATTAAAGGTAAAGTAACCGCAGATGTTCTTTGGGAGGATGTTCCCGGTCTTATCAAATCCGGCACCAATTACAGCCTGGAAGTTGTAGATTCCGGTGAAAACGGAAAAATAAAAGTGATGATCAACAAAGCCAAAAAAGGGAATGCTGTTGTGGCATTCAGACTAAATGGTGAGATTTTCTGGTCATGGCATATTTGGGTAACAGATGACCCTTCCAATGGATCTACTTATAAAAGTTTTACAGGTCTTAAAAGAGAAAGAAAAAACGGAGTAATAGAAAATATTCCCGACGCAGATTGGAAATGGATGGACAGGAATTTAGGTGCCATTACCAATACCAATACAAGCGGAGAGTGGAACAGAAGTGGCGGATTGCTTTATCAATGGGGAAGAAAAGATCCTGTTCCGCCATTGGTTTTGAAGGGTAATGATTTTTATGAGGTTTCGGGCTCGATCGGAAGAGTGAGACATAGGGGCGCAAAAAATTTCAACAATGCAATCAATTTTGATGTACTCAGAAAATTTGTATTGCTTTCTAATGCGACTTTAGATAATAATCTTCAGCTTTCTGTAAAAAATCCTTTGAGTTTAATTTATGTGAATAAAGATGATAATTCAGGTCCGGCTTATTATAACAACAACACAAATCTTATGGTCAACTGGTTTGGAAGATCTGCAAGTTTGGTTGACAGTAAGCTGCCAGAGCTGAATTTATGGTCAGATAATTCCAGAGGAAAGGTTGGCAATGGATATAATAATGATGCGAATGCTGCCCCATATCGTGACAAATCTCCTTTTGACCCTTGCCCGAACGGTTGGAGGGTTCCGTCAATGCTTGTAGCAAATCTGGCATCGGGTGCTTATGTAGACGATATAAGAATTGATTATTCGCCATTTGGGGTGAGAACTAATCTGGGTAAAAGTGCTTTTGAATCAAATGGTTATCATATTTTAAAGCCTAATGATACTAATGTTCCTGCTTTTATGACCGGTTTTAAACTATATCCAAATGTCGGCTTTGATCTGTCAAACGTTGGCGGAAATAATATGGGAGTTTTTCCGGGTACAGGACAATTGGCAATAAATGCTCAGGGAGGGCAATATACTGATCAGCATCACGTAGGTTTATGGACGGCAACATTAACCCGATTTTTTGATACAACTCCGGCAGTAAGTGCAAGATCACTATTTATGGTGCCAGACAAATACCAGAACGATACACCGGATGCAGCAAACCCAACTATAAAAGGAAAATATTGGTATCAGCCGACGTCAAGTGCCAAAACGTCGGATGCAAACGCATGCAGATGCATTAAAGATCCTTTGTATCTTGTTAATGGATATGATTTCCCGACACAATATTTAAATGCCAATAAAGAATACGTTGAAGGTTTAAACAATCCAAATACCTATCAGGTTGTAAAATCAGCATCGGCATTCACTTTGGAAATTCCAGTGACGAAAGCTTTTTCTGTTCAAAGTCAGCTTTTAAATAATCCGGAAATTTTAAATCCTGCAAATTTTGGTGATCTTAAAGCAAATGTTCTATGGACAACAAATACAGGTTTAATTAATACAGTTAATGTAACAAATCCTTCTCCGGGATCGGTTTCAGGTCTTATTAATTCTAAAATTTTAGTTTCATTAAATCCAAACCAAAGCGGAAATGCAGTAGTCACTTTACACAACGGGAGTAACTCAAACCCTGTCTACTGGTCATGGCATATCTGGGTTACTGATACTGCAGTTGGCTCTTATAATTATACAACTGAAACACCAAATGCGGTTGCTTCAAATTATGTCAATTACGTACCGCGAGGAGATGTTTTAAAAACAGAGTTTATGGACAGAAACTTGGGTGCTGTAGATGCATTTCCAGTGATGGCGAATCCTCTTGCACCAACCGTTGCTGAGTATGAGAAAGTCAGAGCTTCCACGGGGTTACAGTATCAGTGGGGAAGAAAAGATCCTATACCATCATTTCAGTTTGCAGATCGTTCACCATACAATATATTTTTAGGTAATGTAAATGCGAACGGAGCAGTCGCATACACAACGCTCACTCCTGCAGTGTATAATAACTTATCAGGGTCATATATCGTTCCCTATAATACCTATACAAATAGTTCTAATGCGAATGTGTTATCGGCAGATAAAACTTCTGACAAAGTATCTAAAGTATTGTCTTATTCGGTTAAAAATCCTTTGGTTTATATGATTCCGAGTACATTTGCTCCCTTCAATAGCGCGGTTCCTAATTATACGAATGGTACAGACTGGTTATTGAATGAGCCGAATGTTGCTGCAGACAGATGGGGAAGAGGCGGTGAAAAATCTCCGTTTGACCCTTGTCCGGAAGGTTGGAGAATTCCGGATCTTACAGGAGTGGCTATTATTGCTAATCTTGATTACGGAATTTCACCTTGGTATAAAAAAGATAAAAAAGCAGCAACAAGTTATAACGTTATTAATGATTATTTGGGAGTAAGGGTTCAGAATACTACAGGTTCTACAATAGGCTATATATTTAACGATGCGACATATCCTGTCGGCAATTATCCGAATTCCGGCTCACGAGGCTTTAGAAGTGTGATGGGGAATCAGTCTGCACAGGGTACTTTTGACGTGAATAATTTCCAATATCCCGGTGTCTGGACGGCTGCTTTAAATTCAAACTATATTGGCAGACCGGTTAATCTGCTTTTCGATGCATCTTCAAACAGTATGATTGCTTTCCATGATAATAATGACCCGTATTTTGGAATGAATTGCCGATGTGTGAAAGTTAAATATGATCAAAACGGAAACGAAGTCGGTCCTATTCCTGCAATTCCGGTAACGGCGGGTGCATCTGTAAAAGCCTCAAATATTTTCACGGAAAAAGAGATTTCGCAGATTGCAAAAGAAAATAGAATCACACTTTTCCCAAATCCGGTGAAAGATGTGTTGTATATTAAAGCAACAGATTTGAAAGATTATTACTATCAAATCTACAACGCTTCCGGTCAGATTGTAAAATCAGGGAAGTTTGAAAATACGCGGACAGATGTTTCTTCACTTGCTCAGGGAATTTATTTGGTAAGAATCAATAATTCTAATACGGTGGTAAAGATTTTGAAAAGATAAACTACAAGAATTTTCTCGAATTCTTACATTAAAAAGAAACAAAATAGTGCTTACCTCTTTGTAAATTCATATTTTTGATTCCTTAAAAACAATGGATTTGCAGAGTGTTTTAAAAGCTGTTTTGCTTCTTTTTATGGAAAGTAAATCCGAAAGCATATGATGAAACGAGAGAGAATTTTATCCTTTTTAAATATTAAAATTTTTATTTATGTCATAATTGCCGCGACAGCCCTGTTTGCGCTTGTTTTTACCTATCTGCATAATGCAAAATCAGACGGTTATATCTTGGGTGATTGGCTGATCAATTATCAGGACGGAGGTTTCAAAAGAAGAGGGCTTTCCGGAAGTTTTTTCTTCTTTTTACAGGATTTTTCAGGTATCAGACTGAATTTATTAGTCTATTTTTTTCAGGTTATTATTATTTCCGGTTTTTTTTATTTCTATTTTAAATTGATACAGTATAAAGAGGCAACTTTTCTTTATCTCTCACTTTTATTATCTTCTATAGGTTTTGTAGGGATTTTCAATTGTGTAGATTATGTAGGTAAGAAAGAGTTTATAGTTTTTTTTCTGTTCACTTATTTTGCATATCATTTAAATAAAAATTCCCTTTCAAAATCGAAAGAATATTTTGTTTGTACAGGACTTTTTATTGCCATGTTCTTTCATGAGATTACTTTGTTTTTTATTCCTTATTTTCTGATTGCATTATATTTAAAAGCCGGAAAATTTGAATTAAAAACGTATTTAAAATACCTCATAGCTGTTTTTGTTCCTGCTGCTTTCATTGCACTTCTTGGTAATAATATCAATGAAGGACAATCTTTACAAATTCTTCAGAACCGGAGAGTGATCTTAACTAAAGGTATTTTCTTTTGGGATATCAATGAAAGGCAATACATGATTGAACATTTTAAAGAATACAGATTGTATTTCATAAGTTTGATATTATCAGTTATTCATGTAGAGTTTTATTTAAAATATCAAACTGATCGAAAGATGATATCTATTTTATTAATTGGTGCTTTTATCTTCTCTTTACCGTTATTTTATCTGGCAATTGACTGGGGAAGATGGATGTATATTCACATGATATTTATTATAGTGCTTTTCGCAATGCATCTGAAGGATAGCGTTAATTCAACCAAATCAGAAATATTAAAAATAAATCGAAAATTTAACCTTACACTATTTATCATTATTTTGTCTTTGACATATCGGGTTGAAATGTCAGGAAGAGGCTTTACTTTTGAAGGGTTTTTCTACAGAATCTTCATAGTACCCTTCGAATTATTGCATAAAATGATGTGACGGAAAATCTATATAATAAAAAAGCTTTACTTTTGCAAAAATTTAGAGAATGTCGAAAAATTTAGTAATCGTCGAGTCTCCGGCAAAAGCAAAAACTATTCAGAAATATTTAGGGAAGGATTTCGAAGTAAAATCAAGCTTCGGACACATCCGTGATCTTCCAAAAAAAGGAATGGGAATTGACCTTGCCACCTTTAGCCCGGATTACGAAGTTTCTGCCGACAAGAAGAAACTGGTAACAGAATTAAAATCTGCAGTAAAAAAAGCCGAAATGGTTTGGCTGGCTTCCGATGAAGACCGTGAAGGAGAAGCTATCGCTTGGCATTTAGCAGATGAATTAAAGCTGAAACCCGAAAACAGAAAAAGGATTGTCTTCCACGAGATTACCAAAAATGCTATTTTAAAAGCAATTGAAAATCCGAGAGATATTGATCAGAACTTAGTCAACGCTCAACAGGCGAGAAGAGTTCTCGACAGAATCGTAGGCTTTGAAATGTCTCCGGTACTCTGGAAAAAAGTAAAGCCGGGATTGTCTGCAGGAAGAGTGCAGTCGGTTGCAGTACGATTGGTGGTTGAAAGAGAAAAAGAAATACGACAGTTTATCCCAAAGGCAAGTTTTAAGCTTGACGGAATTTTCTTAAATAAAGCAGAACAGGAAATTGCTGCAAAACTTAAAAAAGACTTCGAAAAGGAAGAAGACGCAGAAAAATTCTTGGAATTGGCAAGAACTACAGAATTTAAAGTTCTGAATGTTGAAACCAAACCGGGAACACGCTCAGCTTCTGCACCTTTTACCACATCTACGCTTCAGCAGGAAGCTTCTTCAAGATTGGGCTACAATGTGACCAACACAATGCGTCTGGCTCAGAGATTATATGAAGAAGGTTTCATTACTTATATGAGAACCGACTCCGTAAATCTTTCTCAGGAAGCTATTGACGGGGCTAAAAATCAGATTGTTTCAGAATACGGAGCGGAATATTCAGCACCAAGAAAATATACAACAAAATCATCTTCTGCACAGGAAGCTCATGAGGCAATCCGTCCTACGGATTTTTCCGTAAAATCGATTGGTGATGTTCAGCTAAGTAAATTGTATCAATTAATTTACAGAAGAACATTGGCTTCTCAGATGGCGAATGCTAAAATCGAAAAGACGGTTATCGAAATTGGGAATGAAAAGCTTCCTCAGCATTTTGAAGCGCAAGGCGAAGTCATCATTTTTGACGGTTTCCTAAAAGCTTACGGAATCGTAAAAACCGAGGATGAAGATGAAGAAAGCAACGAAAAGCTATTGCCAAAAGTGAGCGTAGGTGAAGTTTTAGACTATAAAAAAATTACCGCTACAGAAAAATTCACAAGACCAAGTGCGAGATACACAGAAGCAGGTTTGGTCAAGAAGCTGGAGGAATTGGGAATCGGTCGTCCGTCAACGTATGCACCGACAATTCAGACCATTCAAAACCGTGAATATGTAGACAAGAGAGAACTCGAACCGCAGATTCGTGAAGTGGTGAAAATCTCTTTAGCAAAAGATAAAATTAAAAAAGAAGTTCTTGAAGATAAATTCGGAGGTGACAAAAATAAATTTGTTCCTACTGATATTGGTGAAGTGGTGAATGATTTCTTAACCAATAACTTCTCGGAAATTCTGGATTACGGTTTCACGGCAAGAGTCGAAGAAAGCTTTGACGAAATTGCAAACGGTGATCAAAAGTGGAAAGAAATGATGACCGATTTCTACTCAAAATTTCATCCGAGAATTGAAGATGTAGAAGAAAATGCAGATCGCGCCAACGGAGAACGTCTTTTGGGCGTAGATCCGAAGTCAGGTAAAAATATTTACGCAAGAATCGGAAGATTCGGACCAATGATTCAGATTGGTGAGCAGGATGATGAAGAGAAACCAATTTTTGCATCACTAATGGCGGGGCAAAATATTGCTACCATCAATTTAGATGATGCTTTAGAATTGTTCAAATTGCCATTTGAGTTAAAAGATTTTGAAGGTCAAAGCGTGACTATCGGGGTTGGAAGATTCGGACCTTACGTGAAATGGGGCGAAACATATATCAGCATTCCGAAAGGAGAAGATCCGCTGTCTATAGATCAAAAACGTGCTGAAGAAATCATTGCTGAAAAGAAAATGGCAGATGCGCCGATTGCAACCTTCAAAGGCGAACCTATTACCAAAGGAACGGGAAGATTCGGACCTTTCATCAAATATCAGAGCATCTTTATCAACGTTCCTAAGAGATATGATTTTGACAATCTTTCTCAAAGTGACATCAACGAACTGGTAGAAGCTAAATTAGAAAAAGAAGCCAACAGATACATTCAGCAGTGGGAAAAGGAAAAAATTTCTCTTGAAAACGGAAGATGGGGACCTTTCATCAAATTTGGAAAAGCAATGTTCAAAATTCCAAAGAAAAAAGATGACACCAAGTATGAAGCTGACGACTTGAAAGAAGTTTCTCTTGATGAGGTTAAAAAATGGATCACCGCGCAGGATCCTAAGGCTTTCGCTGAAAAAAAGAAACCCGCAGCGAAAAAGCCAACCGCTAAAAAAGCTACTACAGCGAAGAAAGCTCCTGCTAAGAAGCCAGCTGCTAAGAAATAATAGTTTTAAACTTAAAATATATAAACCCCTTTTGATGATTTCAGAAGGGGTTGTTTTGTTAACTTTAAAGTGCTGCGCCTTTCATGTTGTTCAATATGTGTATTACTGTTTTGTTAAAACATTTTTTTACAATAGCTATGCGAAAGGATATATATTATAGTATTGATTATCTGGAGTGATAATGTCTGTTTCTAAAATAAGTTTTGCTGTATACCAAAAATTTTTTCTCTCATCATCCATCTTGTCTTCTGAAGAAATACAATCCAAAAAGTATTGCTTCTTAGAATTATTTTTCACTGTTAAATAATCGTTCCGGAGGAATCTAAATCAAAATTTCAAGATGCTGTTGAGATGCTTCCAGCATGACAAACAAGGTATTGCACTACTTTTATTCACTTGAATCTTTCCAACCTTTGTCATTCCGGAGGAAAACAAACCCCGAAAGCGCAGGATACTCAATCTATAGGTAACGACTAATTTAGCTGTAAATCAGAGGTAATGAGTAAATCCAATCCTATCACACGCAGAGATTTTTTGCAGACTTCAGCTTTGGGAATCGCAGCGGTATTCCTGGGTTCATCATTTACCCATGCATTTAATTTTTCCGATAAATCTTATTTCAATTTAAAACCCATCGGAAGATCACTGGAATTGGATGGGTATTACATTTGGTGCAGTTCGCCGATCTGGGGTGACGACGGAAAAGTACATCTTTTTTATTCCAGATGGAAAAAAGAAAAAGGAATGGGAGGCTGGCTCAACAGTTCTGAAATCTGCCGTGCAGAAGCAAATTCTCCTTTTGACGATTTTCAGCATAAGCAGGTTATTCTTGCTCCGAGAGGGGGTGAATTTTGGGACGCAACAACCTGTCACAATCCCTTAATCAAAAAAGTGGAAGATCAGTATTATCTGTTCTTCATGGGAAATTCTAACGGAAAGACGAATACCAAAAGAATCGGACTGGCAACTTCAAAAAGCCTCGACGGAGATTGGACGAGACCCGAAAAACCATTGCTTCTTCCAGGAGAAAAAGGTACTTGGGACGACCATTGTACTACAAATCCCGCTTTTGTAAAAGGAAACGATGGTAAATGCTGGCTTTTTTACAAATCCTGGAATACCGAAGAATATGAAACCCAGAAAGGAGCTGTCCGAGGAAACCGAAAATATGGCTTGGCAAAAGCAGATTCACCAATGGGGCCTTATAAAAAGGTTTCTGAAAATCCGGTGATTGATTTTTCTTCTTTGCCCAACAATGCTCAGCTTGAAGATGCTTTCATCTGGAAGCAAAATGGAAAATTCCATGTGGTGGCTCGTGACATGGGATTTTATAATCACGAATACGGTCTGCATTTAACAACAAAAGACGGACTGCATTGGACAAAACCTGAAATCGCTTATTTTGAAATGAAACATTACATTCAGGAGCCTGAACCGCCAAAGCATTTAAAAAGATTCGGAAGACTGGAACGCCCGATGATCCTGATGAGCAAAGACGGAAAAAGACCACAGTTCTTATTTGGAGCAACGCAGGGCGGAGCGTTTGAAACGTCTACGGCTTTTGTGTTTGAGATTCTGAAAGATTAATTTTTTTTATATAGATTATTGTAAGACCATCATCCTGTTTTTGTTGATGGTTTTTTAATTATAAAATGATTTAATTTTAATATTTTTGGGCTTTAATAAGTATTTGAGAACATGGATTTTGAAGATTTTATCATTTCCCCAAGAAATTTCAGGACAGAAAACTGGCAGATCGGCAATCAGATCACCAAAGAAATAAAAGAAGACAGCATTGTTTTGCTTTTCGTTTCAGATTACAGAGGCGCAAACGGCGATGCGGAAGTACAGGATTTTACAGCGATCAGAAAAGAATTTTATCAGCTTTCAAAGCTTGATTTTGAAATTCCGGTAGTTGATCTGGGAGATTTGGTTTCAGGAAAATCGGTGGAAGATTCTCATTATATTTTGCAGGAAGTTCTTTCAGCCTGTCATTATAAAAGAGCGATTCCGGTGATCATTGGTGGTTCCAATGATTTTGCTTTTTCTTTGTTTTCGGGATTAAATTTTCATCAGAAGAATATCAATTATACCCAAATCAGTAATGTCATTTCCCTGAAACAGGGTGAAGGAATTGATGAGCATACTTTTTTAAGCAAAATTTTAGGCTCAAAAAATTTCTCTATCAAAAATTATCATCATTTGGGTTATCAGAAACATCTGAACGAGTCTGATTCTGTGAAACTGATCAGGGAAGTTGAATTTGATATTGTCCGTTTGGCTGAAATGATGAATTCAACAGAACGTACCGAACCTTTTTTCAGAAAAGCTGATTTAGTGACTGTAAATTGTGATGCAATCGAAAGTTTCAGCGATGCATTCTCAATGAATCCACAAGTAAATGGTTTGAACCGAAGAGAAATCTGTGCCTACATGAAAGAGATCGGTTTGAGTGAAAATCTGAAATCTGTAGGAATTTTTAATTATAATATTTACTCTGAAAATCAGCTCAATCATCAGCTTTTGGCTCAACTGATCTGGTATCTGATTGAAGGAATCAACATTCAGCACTCACATCCTAAAGAAAGGCAGTATGAAATGTTTTATGTTTTGATTGAGGATAGACAGTATGCCTTTAAACGGGATACATTCAGCAATCTTTGGTATTTCGGAGATGATGAAAATATACAAAACTGTATTCCGTGCTCAAGAAAAGACTTTGATGAAGCTAAGAAAGGCTGGCTGAGTCCGAGATTTACCAAAAGCTAAGCGATGAAAAACGTTCCCTCAAAAATTTCCATTATCGTTCCGGTTTATAATGTCGAAAATTATCTGGAAAAATGTCTTGATTCTTTGGTGAGCCAAACGTATGAGAATATTGAAATCTTAGTCGTCAATGACGGAAGCAAAGATGAGTCTGAGAAAATAATCCAGGATTACGTTCAGAAATTTCCTGACAAGATCAAAGCTTTTTATAAAGAAAACGGTGGATTAAGCGATGCAAGAAATTTTGGAATTGATCATGCAACCGGAGATTATTTAGGTTTTGTTGATAGTGATGATTATGTTTCTCAAACAATGTTTGAAGAAATGATCGACCTTGCAGAAAAACATTATGCCGAAATGGTGATCTGCAATATACAGAAAGTGGATGAGAACGGTGATGTAACTCAAAAGCTGACGCAAATTCCCAATATGCCAGAGAAAATTGACCTTGATGAGAATTTTTCCGTATTTTCTGATTTAAGTTATTTTGCGTGTAATAAATTGTTTAAAAAAGACCTGTTTGCCGGGAAGAGATTTAAAAAAGGCGCTCATTTTGAAGATATTCAGTTGATTCCTCAGCTTTTACTGGAATGTAAAACCCTGGCGCAGACCCAATATTATCATTATCAGTATTTGGAACGCACAGATTCAATTTCAAAAAGTCATACAGAAAAAGGTCTGGATATTTTGAAAGCAGTGGAAGATGTTGAATTTTATTTTAAAACTTCACAGTATTCGATAAAGTTGAAAGAATTGAAAAATTTCCAGATTTTAGAGGGAGTTTATACGTTTTTAGCCTATCTGGCGTTCGTTAAAGATGAATCTGTTTTTTATAAAATGTCACAAAGTCTAAAGGTTTTTATGAAGGAGCGGAATATTAATTTTAAAGATATATTGATTTACAGTCGTTTTGATAAGAATTATATTTTATCTTTGCCCCTGAAAAAAAAAATCTTTTATTTGCTGTTCTTTACCGGACAAGAAAAACTGATAAGAAAATTAATATAAACACAAATGGAAAGCAATTGTCAGCCCATACTTAAACTGATTGACAATGATTTCATTAAGACTTTAAGGACAATGAAGCCCGAAAGTACTTAAATAGAAAAAAAATGAAGAATTTTGAATTGTTCTTAGATCACTCTGGAATTTCTATTTTTTATGTAAAAGTAGGTCTGGGTTTTCTGTTCTCTTTTTGCATCACCTTTTTTTCGATCCCAACTATTACAAAAATTTCCAGAAGAAAAAATCTGATGGATGAGCCTGGAGTGAGAAGCTCGCATATACGAAAAATTCCTAATCTTGGAGGTATTGCTATTTTTTATTCTATAGGAATCTGTGCCTCGGTTTTTGCTTACGAGCTTTTCGACTTATATAAATTTCTTTTTGCATCGTTAGTCATTCTGCTTTATGTGGGAGTGATGGATGATATTGTTGTCATGCGTGCTTACAAGAAACTGGTGGCTCAGATTATAGTGTCAGCTTTCATCGTTATTGGTTCAGATGTAAGGATCAGAAGTCTGTTTGGCATCTGCGGAATTTACCAGATCAATTATCTTGTAAGTATTGTCGTCACTATTGTTACCTTTATTATATTGATCAATGCATTTAATTTAATTGATGGCATTGACGGTTTAGCGGGGGGATATTCTATGATCTGCAGCGCATTGTTTGGAATCAGCTACTATCGCTTGGGCCCCTATAATTTTCCTCTTGTTATTTTATCGGTAATTATCATCGGATCTGTACTTGCGTTTCTCTATTATAACCTGACCAATTACAGAGCGGCAAAAATTTTTATGGGAGACACGGGGTCTATGCTTTTAGGATTTTTATTAGCGTTTACCTGTATTTGCTTTATAGATATTTTTATAGACAGACAGTTGCCGTATGTTCCGAGATACCATTTGCAATCTGCTCCCGTAATTGCTGTTTCAATCTTAATACTGCCAATCGTAGATACATTGAATGTAATTATTATAAGATTGTGGAACAAAAAATCTCCTTTTCTGGCAGATAAAAATCATATCCATCATAAATTATTAAGGCTTAACCTTACTCATAGAAGATCAAGTTTCTACATTCTATGTTATTACCTTTTTATTGTTACTGTGGCGTATGTTTTTAGGCATACTGATGTAAATTTATTATTGGTGATAATTTTGTTGCTTGGTTTTTTGGGGGCTTACCTACCGGATTTTATATATCTGCTTAAAAATAATAAATTAAAATATAATAATTAAATTCTATTTTTGCAAACTACATTAATTTATGATGAAATTTTATAAGTATCTACTGTTTTTAATATTACCGTTCCTCTTGACGTCTTGTATCACAAGCAAAGATGTCAAATATATGCAGCCAAGTGAAAGTCTTGTAATTAACGAAGAAGGGTTGATCCCATACAATATTCCAATCTACAGAATTACTAAAAATGATATGTTGACGCTGAATATTGTAACAACTCCGAAAGGAGATGCAGCACAGTTTTATTCTACATTAAATTCTTCGGGTACAGGTGGCGGGAGTATCACGATGTCGGGAGGTGCATCTTCTGGGACAGGAAGTGGTGGTAATGCGACCATCTATTTTAATGGACTGAAAGTTGATTCGAAAGGTGATATTAATGTATTTGGAATCGGTTATGTGAAAGCCGAGGGAAGAACAATAGAAGAAATCAGTTCAGAACTTCAGGAGAAGGTAAACGAAAATTTTCAGGAAGGCAAATCTGAAGTGAGACTCAATATCGATGGTATCACCTATTATATTTTAGGAGATATTGAAACCGTAGGAATTACAGGAGAGAAAAAAGCTCACAAAAACACACTGACTCTTACTGAAGCGATCTCAATCAATGGAGGGTTAAACCGAACAATCGACAGGAAAAATATTGTGATCCACCGAAAACTTCCTGAAGGAATAAAAGTGGCTAAAATAGATCTAACCCGCGAAGATGTAATGAATTCTCCTTACTACTACGTGCAAAATGGTGACGAGATTCTATTGACTACTCAGAGGAGAAGCCTGAACGGATTTGGAAAAGACCCTATTCAGACCCTTATAAGCGGAGTTTCTGTAATCACAACTGCATTATCAATTTATCTACTTCTTAAAAACCTTTAATTATGATTCCAGGAAAAGAAGCAGCGGTAGATAAGAGTGCAACTCAGAGAGAGAAGTTCGGATCTTTTGCTTTATTTGATGTTGAACATTTTTTGAGAAAACTCTTGAAAAATTGGTATTGGTTTGTGTTTATGTTCTTTATTGGGTATGGGATTTCATGGTTTTATGGCAAATACTATGCACAGAATGTATATTCATCTAATTTATCTTTAAGTATCTCAAATAGTACAGCGAGTTATTTTACGCCCAATCAATCGATCAATTTTATTTGGGGGCAAGGCGGTAATCAGGATGGGGTTTATCTGAAAAAGATGCTTTTGTCAAGATCTCATAACGAGTTTCTAGTCAAGGAGCTTAATCTCTTCGTGAATTATCAGACTAAAGGTTTTATCAAATCAACTTACCTTGATAAAGATGACTCTCCCGTCTTTTTAGATATCGACAGGAAACATTTGCAGCAGGTGAATTATCCAATTACGCTAATTCCAAAAGGAGGTGGCTCTTATGAAGTGGTTTTACCTGAAGAAGGGGAGTCTACAAATCTTTATTCTTATGAATTTGAAGGTTTTCAGGGAATCAGTGGTTTTGCAAGACCTGCGAATAAAATTATTAGGATTAATGAATGGTATACTTCTCCTAACCTGAGATTCAGACTGTTACCCAATCCGGCAGCAACTAAAATTAAACTTGAAAATATTATTGTAAATCTTTCAACAGTAAATGATGCCGTAAATAGCATTATTGGAAGTGTAGGGGTAGATTTTGATAAAGAGATCAATACAATCATGATTATTTCTAAAACAGGATATAATCTGAACAGTACGGTAAACTTTCTTAATAAATCTGTTACGGAGCTGCAGAAAAAAAGGTTTTTAGACAAAAATACAGTGGACAAAAATACGGCAGATTATCTCAAAGAAAATCTGGCAAGTATCAGAAGGAAATTAGATTCCAGCGGTTCCGTCCTTAATTATTTAAAAACGTCGGAGAAACTTTACGATATAGACAATCGTGACGAAAAATCATTAAAGGAGATAAAGGATCTGGAAGCTAAAAAAGCTGAAATCCTCAGTAAAATGTCTTCCCTTAATAATATAAGAAATAGTGTAGAAACACAAAATTTTGATAAAATGATCAGCAGTTCTGCTGCAGGATTTGAAGACGGATTATTTTCGGCCTCTGTTTCAGAATTGAAAGCACTTTACCTTAAAAGAAGAGAGTTAGCATCTATTTACACTCCGAATTCTGAACCAATGAAGGAGATCAACAGATTAATCAATGATGCAAAGCAAAATTCCACAGGATCGCTACGAAATATTTATACGGTTTATACAGATCAGCTTAATAAGATTGATCAGCAGGTTGCACAGGCTAATTCTGAATTGTCAACCTACCCCGAAAAACAGAGGAAATATTTGGATGCGGAACGGGGATATAATATGATTGAGGCCACTTACAACAGTCTTCTCAGCAGACAAAATGAAAGTCAAATGAGATTGGCAACCAATCAGCCGGATATTACGGTGATTGACCCGGCAAAAAATTTAGGACAAGGTCCGATCGGCCCCAATGTTAAAGGTACAAAGATGGCTATTATAGCAGGTTTGCTTGCACTGCCATTTGTTTTTATATTAGTTGGCGGACTTCTTGACAGCAAAATCAGAAATATAAAAGAACTTTTAACGGTTACTAAAATACCATTGCTCGGCGTTATCGGTAATAATACAAACGAAAATATGCTTACGGTTCTGGAACATCCTAAATCTTCGGTATCAGAAGCTTTCCGTGGGATAAGAGCCAATATGAGATTTTTGGCAAGCGAAGACGGCAAAAGTAAAGTGATCTTGGTGACCTCTTCTGTTGGCGGGGAAGGTAAAACCTATGTTTCTATCAATTTGGCATCTGTTTTAGGTTTAAGTGACAAAAAAACTATCTTGCTTGGGATGGACCTTAGAAAGCCTAAAATTTTCGGAGATTTTAATATCGACAATAAAAACGGTATCTCAAATTATTTAACTGGGGAGGTTGATATTGACCAGATTATTAATAAAACGAAGATTCCGAATCTTGATGTTGCCACATCAGGACCTATACCTCCAAATCCTTCGGAGCTTCTGATGAGCGAAAGAAACTTAAAATTGATTGAAGAGCTGAAAACACGATACGATTTTATTATTATTGATTCGCCGCCTGTAGGATTGGTAGCAGATTCTTATGATCTGATGAAATATTCTGATGCCAATTTATATATTGTCCGTCATGAGTATACAGAAAAGTATATGCTTAAAATGATTACAGAAAAATATCATAATGACGAAATTAAGCATTTAGGAATTGTTTACAATGACTATATCGTGAAACAAGGCTATGGATATGGGTACGGTTACGGATATGGCTACGGATACGGTTACGGATACTTTGATGAAGATAAAAATTACAAAGAGCCTGCTCTTATAAAAATAAGAAATTTTATAAAAGCTTATTTAGACAAAAAAAGTTAATAATGATAAACCCTCAGATGATGAGGGTTTACTGTTGTCAGATCGGTGCTTTCTGTTAAAAAAAGAATAATTTTGCCAGTTTGTCGTTTACTTTATAATAAATTATGTTTTTTTGTTTATTTTTAACGAAACATTAAGGTTATCATTAATACAAAAATGTTTTATATTTGCAAAAATTAATTTTTAAAATAACCATAAATCCATATTCTTCTATGAATAAAAAATTATTGTTTAGCTTTCTTACCCTCTTAGGTACAATGGTAAGTGTAAATGCACAAAGAAATGAATTGGGAATTCGTCTGGGCATGAGTAATTTGGTAGGCGATATAGGAAATACCAATTACATTTTGCAGCAGCCATTGGATTTAAACAGAGCTTCAGATTGGGGGGTTCCTTTTTATGGTGGTTTGTTATATAGATTTAATTTTAACCCTCATCAGACTGTAAGACTAGATCTAGGCTACAATCAGGTTCAGTTCAGTGATAAAGCTGCAAAGGAAGAATATAGAAGAAACAGAAACTCATACGGGAAAAATAATGTATATGAAGCGAGTGTTGTTTTTGAATACAATTTGTTTCCGGTCAACAACGAGCAACTCAGTATGGTAAGTCCGTATATCTTTGCGGGAATTGGAGGTTTGATGTTTGACGCACCCAAAGCTACATTAAATCACGATTTCAGAAGAAATGCTGATGGTGTGGCGCAAGCTCCAAATGATGAGCTTGATTTTGTGACTACTACAGAATATACAATGGGTAGAAAAACGGTAGCTCACATTCCTTTCGGTGTTGGTCTGAAGTATAAATTCAACCACGGTTGGGCAATTTTTGCAGAAGCTACATTCAGACTTGCATTGACAGATCAGCTGGATCATAGCAAAATACTTGCTAAAGATGTGGTGTCTAATTACAATGCAGATATTTTAAATCCTTCTACCGGCGGATCGCTTTTGCAGACGGGAGATTATTTTATTGTTTCTAAAGAAAGAGAGGCTGCTTTTATCGGCAGCAGAAATATAGGAGACCTGGAATCAAGAGATTGGATGAATACCTTTAGTTTAGGATTGACCTATTCTTTTGGAAGACCACCATGTTATTGTGATTAATTAATTATGTCGTTGATTAAAGAAAAAATAAATTCCGAGAATTTACCGCAGCATGTAGCCATCATTATGGATGGTAATGGAAGATGGGCTAAGTCTCGTGGCGAAGAAAGAACATTTGGTCATAAAAATGCCATTGATGCCGTAAGAAATGCAATTAATGCATGTAATGAAGTAAATATTCCGTATCTCACACTGTATACATTTTCCTCAGAAAACTGGAAACGTCCTACTGATGAAGTAAATACACTTATGTCTCTTCTTACCGAAACTTTGCTTTTGGAAGCAGAAGAGATTTTTAGTAAAGGGCTGAGAATGCATGTGATTGGGAATTTAGAAAAGCTGCCAACATTAGTAAGAGAGCAACTTCTAAGAGTTGTTGAGCTTACCAAAGAAAACACAAAAGGAAATTTGGTTTTGGCGATCAGTTATGGTTCGCAGAACGAAATTCTTAATGCCGTTAAAAATATCAGCACCGACGTGAAGGAAGGTAAAGTTGATGTAGAAAATATTGATGAAAAACTATTTGAGAATTATCTCTATACAAAAGATTTTCCACCTGTAGATTTGTTGATTAGAACCAGCGGTGAGACCAGGATAAGCAATTTCCTGCTTTGGCAGATTGCTTATGCAGAGCTGCAATTTCTCAATGTTTTGTGGCCAGATTTCACAAAAGATATCTTTTTCCAGTGTATTGTAGATTATCAAAACAAGGAAAGAAGGTATGGCCTTACAGGCGAACAGATACAAATCCAGTAATTTAAGAAAAGAAAGATTAAGATAAAATGAAGTTTAGACTATTACCCATCATTATGTTTGCTGCTTCTGCACATTTTTATGGACAGGTGACGCCTCAAGACAGCATAGCGGTTAATACCACCTCTGTTCTTGCGGAAAATCAAACAGGAACTTACACTCTGAAAGACATTGTTGTTGATGGGGTAAAAAAATATACACCCGCTCAGATTTTAAGATTTACGGGTCTTACAAAAGGGGAGGAAGTAGATATTCCGGGACAGAAGATCAGTGGTGCCATCAAAAAACTTTGGGACACACAGTCTTTCTCCGAAGTAGAAGTATACATTCAAAGTATTGAAGGTAAAACAGTAGTTTTAAAATTTTATCTTGAAGATTTAAAAGACCTTGGTGAAGTAAAATTCACAGGAAAAGGAATCGGAAAATCTAAAAATGAAAAATTAGCTAAAGATAATAACCTGAAACCAGGGACGAAGATCACTCAGAATCTTATCTCAAGCCTCAAAACAAATATTCCGAAGGATTATGTGAAAAAAGGTTTTGCCGATGCTAAAATCAGTATTGAAGATAAAGTGAATGCAGGTGATCCCAATTTAATTGACTGGACAATCAATGTCGATAAAGGCAGAAGAGTAAAGATCAGCCATATCGAGTTTGAAGGAAATCAAAGCGTTACTGATGCAAAATTAAGAAAGAAGGCATTCAAAGAAACCAAGCAGAAGAGATTCGGAATTGGTGGTATTTTGAAGTCATCTAAATTTGTAGAAGAAAAATATCAGGAAGATAAGCAAAGTCTTATCAGCTATTATAACTCTTTGGGATACAGAGATGCGCAAATCGTTTCTGATTCTGTATGGAGAAATAAGAAAAATAATTACGAAATCAACGTAAAGCTGAGCGAAGGAAAACAATATTATATCGGTGATATTACATTTACCGGAAATACTGTTTACTCGACAGAATATCTGCAAAGAATCTTAGGATATAAAAAAGGCGATATTTATGATGCGGTAGGATTCAACAAGAAAGTTGGTGAAGACGGAGGTAAAGAAGACGATTCAGATATCAAGTCGATCTACATGAATAACGGTTATCTTTTCTCAAACGTTACACCTGTTGAAAAATCTGTAGACGGAGACAAAATCAATCTTGAAATCAGAATCAACGAAGGTGAACAGGCAACTTGGAACAGAGTAACCTGGGAAGGAAACACAACAACTCACGACCACGTTATTTTAAGAGCTTTAAGAACAAAGCCGGGAGAATTATTCAAGAAAACAGAAATAAAAAGAACATATTTTGATTTAGCAGGGATGTCTTTCTTTGATCCTCAACAGATCGGTCAGGATATTCAGCCAAATCAACAGGATAATACTGTTGACATCAACTGGAAATTGGTAGAAAAAGGATCTTCTCAGGTTCAGTTGCAGGCAGGTTACGGTGGTAACAGCTTTATCGGAACTTTAGGGTTGACGTTTAACAATTTCTCACTGAAGAACTTCCTTAAATTTAAAGATTTCAGACCGGTTCCTCAGGGTGACGGGCAAACATTATCTATCACTGCACAGGCAGGACAGTATTTCCAGAATTATGGTGTCTCATTTGTTGAGCCATGGTTATTTGGAACTAAACCAACTGCACTTTCTGTAAGCTTAAATAATTCAAGAGTAAACTACAGTCAGGTAAGCGGCCCGGATCAGAGATTAAATATTTTCTCTGCAACAGTTGGTTTAAACAGATTATTGAAATGGCCGGATGATTATTTCTCATTATACACAGGAATTCAGTTCCAGAAATATAACTTCAGCAACTATCCGTTCGAATTTGGAGATACAACGGAATTATATGGAAATGCCAATAACTTAAGTTTAAATATAGGTTTAAGCAGAAACTCTGCGGGTATTGATCCTATTTTCCCGACAATGGGTTCAAATATCGAATTGTCCGGTAAATTTACACCACCATATTCATTGTTTAGTAATAAAGATTATTCTACAATGGCTCCTACAGACAAATATAAGTGGATGGAATTCTACAAAATCAAATTCAAAGCAGACGTTTATAACGAAGTTGTGGGTAAATTGGTTTTAAGATCTTCTGCTGAAATGGGATTCATGGATGGCTACAACAAAGAATTGGGAGCACCACCATTTGAAAGATTCTATGTGGGAGGTACAGGTCTTTTCGGAGGTAGATTTGACGGTAGAGAATTGATTCCTTTGAGAGGTTACGAAAACGCTTCTACTTATGGAGGTACTGTTGATGATATTACTCAAAAAGGGGGAGGTACTATTTATAACAGATTTACGTTAGAGTTAAGATATCCGATTTCAATGAACCAGACTGCTAAAATTTATGCCCTTACTTTTGCTGAAGGAGGTAACGTATGGAACTCTTGGAGCAAATACAACCCTTTCCAGTTGAAAAGATCAATCGGTGTGGGGGTAAGAGTTTACATGGGAGCATTTGGTTTGATTGGGTTTGATTTCGCATACGGATTTGACAAAACTATTCTTGGAACAGAGCCGTCAGGAACGAAGACTCACTTCTTAATGAACCAATCTTTATAACAGTATGAAGAATTTTAAAATACTTTTCACTTTTACATTATTATTGCTTTTCGGTTTAGGCAATGCTCAAAAAATTGGCGTTGTTGATACAAATTATATTTTAAATATGATGCCACAGTATAAAGAGGCAGAAGCAAGATTAAATTCTCAGATCGATACTTGGGAGCAGGAGCTGCAAAGTATGCAGGCTGAGTATGAGAAAAAAAGATCAGCTTTTGAGAACGAAAAAGTTCTTTTGGTAGGAGATCAGTTAAAACTGAGAGAAAAGGAAGTTTTGGATTTGGATAAAAACATCAAAACCACGACGAGTTTAAGATTCGGAAAAACAGGTGAGATTCATCAGTTAAGAGCAAATTTGGTAGAGCCTTTTCAGGATCAGATTTATGCTGCAATCAGAACAATGGTACAGAAAAATGGTTTAGGAATAGTTCTTGATAAAAGCAACGATATTAATGTGATTTCTCTTGAAAAAAGATATGACTATACAGATAAAGTATTGGATATTTTACTAAAAGGAACAACAGAAAAAGAAAAAAAAACTAATAAAAAATAGTAAAAGTTATTTTTCTGAATTAACTTTTACTTAAATTTAAAATCTAAAAACAAATTAATTATTTATTACCCGTTATGAAAAAATTAAGTGTATTATTTGCAGCAGCGATGATGGTTGTGTCTGTAGGTATGGCAAAAGCTCAGAAAATTGCTACTTTGGATGTCGCAGGTATTCTTAATGCTATGCCAGAAAAGAAGAAAGCTGATACAGAGATTACAACATTTGTAAATGCAAAACAAGCTGAAATGAAGAAAAAAGCTGAAGCTGCACAAGCAAAGTATGCTCTTTATACTAAAGAAGCTCCTACAAAAACAGAAGCTGAAAACAAAGCAAGAGGAGAAGAAATGCAGAAGCTTCAGGAAGAGATGGCTCAGATGGAAGAAAAAATGAGAAAAGATGCTACTGCAAAGCAGGATCTGCTTTTTGAACCTATCGAGAAAAAATTGATGGATGTTGTAACTAAAGTTGCTAAAGCAAACGGTTATGATTATATCATGGATGCAAACTCTACAGGTCTTGTTTACAAGGCAGGTCCGGATGCTACTCCAGCTGTAAAAAAAGAATTAGGTCTTCAATAATAAATATTATAAAGATTTATAAAAACTACCGCCTCTATTAGAGGCGGTTTTTTTATTTTTGCGCTATGGAAAAAGAAGTTTCAACCACGGTAAAAATTAGATTCAGTGATTGCGATCCGATCGGGCATTTAAATAATGTTAAATATTTAGATTATATGTTCAATGCAAGAGAAGATCATGTAGAAGAATTTTATGGTTTTACTTATGAGGAATATACCAAAAAAACAGGCTGCACTTGGATTGCTATTCAAAATGAGATTGCGTATCTGAGAGAAGTAAGATACAATACGCAGGTTGTTATCAGTAGCAAAACAATTGAGATACAGGACAGAACGGCTAAAGTTGAAATTTTAATGAAGAGTCTTGACGAAAAAACCGTTTATGCTGTTTTGTGGGTAACAGTAATTTATTTCAATATCAAAACTAGAAAATCAGAAGTTCATCCTCAAGATATAAAAGAGACGTTCCACAAATTCTTTGTAGATTTAGACCAGAAAGATTTTCAGCCAAGAGTTAAATTTTTAAGATCGCAAAACGCAAAAAATTCATAATTAATGAAGAAGATAGCAGTAATAGGAAGCAATGGTCAGTTAGGAAACTGTCTCAGAAAATTGGCTCCCGATTTTGAATTGGATTATGAATTTATATTCACAGATTCCCAAACTTTAGACATCACCAATGAAGATCAGATTAAAGAATTCTTTTCAGAGCAAAAGCCGGAGTTCTGCATTAATGCTTCAGCGTATACCGCAGTAGATCTTGCTGAGCAGGAAAAAGAAAAAGCATTTGCGGTAAACGCTTATGGTGTAGAAAATCTTGCGGTTGCCTGTTCAGAATATAAAACCATTTTCATTCATGTCTCTACAGACTATGTTTTTGATGGCGAAACCAACTTAGATTATTCCGAAGATGATTTCACAAATCCGATTGGCGTTTATGGTGAGTCAAAAAGAGCAGGAGAAGAGTTGGCTTTGGAGGCAAATCCCCAGACGATTGTTCTCAGAACATCTTGGTTGTATTCAGAATTCAATAAAAATTTTGTGAAAACAATGCTGAATTTATTCTCTCAAAAAGAAGAACTCGGAATTGTTGGTGATCAGTTTGGGCAGCCTACTAATGCAAATGACCTTGCAGAAGCTATTATGGAAATCATTGAGAATCCCAAAAAGACTTTCGGAATTTTCCATTTCTCAAATTATCCGGAAACCACTTGGTTTGAATTTGCAAAAAAGATCGCAGAATTTTCAAAATCTTCTGTAAAGTTAAATTCCTTAACGACCGAGCAATATCCAACCCCTGCAAAAAGACCAAAAAGAAGCACAATGTGCCTCGACAAAATTGAAGAAGTTTATAAAATCGAACCAAAGCATTGGGAAAACAGCCTGGAAGAATGTGTAACTATTCTTTCCAAATAATATCATACATGAAAAATCTTATTACTGCAATCTTTGTTCTGTCTGTGCAATTTATTTTTGCACAAAATATATATCTGACTAAGGTTGAAAAAACCAATGATAGTACAGATAAATTTCTTTATCATATAAAAGAAGAAATCACTGGTGCAGAATATCTTGGTGACATTGAAGTTCAAGGCTTTTCAAACGGTGATGCAGCCGTTTTTTCTAAAATTTATAAAAAGGCAAAAGAAGTTGGTGCAAATGCATTCCTGCACAGTCCATTTGAAAGCATAGATGGTAGTGTACAAAAATTTGATGTCGCTCATTATAAATTAAAGCTTTATTACGTAAAGCCAGACAAATTCCCAAACGAAGAAGGAAATCTGTATCTTTTCTCAGCATCTGCTAAAGATCAGAAAATAAGCATCAATAGAAAAGACTATATATTGTCACCCCGCACTTACCTGAAAATGCCTCTGATTTCAAGCGAAATCTATACGGTCTCCACAAAAAAACTTTTAGGCTCAACGATTAAAATTCAAAAGAGTACAAAAAATGCAGATCAGTATTATCAGATAACTTCGGCGCGCTTAGGAAATAGCAGCCAAAACGATGGTACACTTCATTTAAAATCTGGTGATATTGTCGGTTTAGAAAAATCTTTCGCAGAATTTTTAGCCATGATTTATCAGGAAACTAAATAATTATATAAAAAAACTTACTATTAATAAACATATCTCTGAAATTTCAGAGGTATGTTTATTGTTATATACAGGAGCTTTATTCAATATTCAAACATTCAGACACAAAGTTGCCAGCTCTCCAACCTGAATTAGGAGCTTTTTCCCGCTCTCCACTGTATCTTTTTTGTGTTGTTCTCCGCTTCGCTCCGCCCACCACAAAAAAGGATGCCGTTTCTATCGGGGCTAGGGTTTTGGTTCTCCGGATTATTGTTTTTGCATAAACCAACATTCCCTGATCTCATTTTACGGATCATCTGGTTTTTCAATTAAAGTACAATTATTACAAATTACTTTAACCCTTCCATTTTTAATTACGCTCCTTAATCATGTTAATTTGTAATATTAATACAACAGGATCCTCCAGCTCCATAAGAACAGCAAGCTTGTAGAATGATTACCTCAATGCTTTCTGAGTTTCGTAGGAGCATGATGATGTGTAGCAAAAAAGTAATAATTATAAATTGATCTCCGTAGGAGCGGCATGTTCATAGCACCATCATTTACAACCTTATATATTTACAGCGTAAAGCTTTTCGTTAAAAATATGGTTCAAGAAAATCTCCCACCTCAAAAGCCTCCGTAAGTGTAATACTTTTCAATACTATATCAATAGCACTTACAAACGCCATAATCTTTAACACCGATCAATCTCATCACTCAGAAATCAAAAACCCCGCATCTCCACTCCTCATTATAACCTACCATTCCAAAGTCCCCAGACCAACTCTTCACCCAAGCCTCCAACCTTCCACGCTTGAACCCTCTCCAACCCTCCGACACCCCATCTCTCCCTCTCTCCAACGCTCTCCCTTCCCAACATTTTTACCTCAGTTATTTTAAAATTTTCCTTCACGGTTTCAATCTCTTACGATTGCATATTAATTTAAATTAAACATACTGTTAAATAAGTTTGGATTGTAATGGTATGAATTGCTACTTTTGCCCCACTGAAAAACGGAAGTTTGTAAGTAAGCGCAGAAAAGCCTTTAGAAGGGCATG